>NZ_JBHYVB010000017.1:0-21277 GCF_042750115.1 Streptomyces sp. NPDC059455 | reverse complement strand
TCTCTCTCGCCCCCGCCGCCGCCCCCCCCCCCCCCCCCCCCCCCCCCCCCCCCCACACCCCCCCCCCCCCCCCCCCCCGCGGCCGCCCGCCCCCCCCCCCCCGGCTCCCACGCCCGGTCGACCACCCGCACCAGGCCCTTGTCGGTGAGCTTGATCTGCGGCGAGACGGGCAGCGTCATGGTCGAGATGCTCATGAAGGCATTGCGATGCCGCCAGCCCCACCTGTGCAGTGCCTCCCGTACGGCGGCCGCGCCCCGGGCGACCGCGGCGGCCGGTGCCGGGGACATCACGCCGCCCACCGACAGCGGGAGATGCACGACCGGCTCTCCGGTGACGGTCACACAGATACCGCCGTGTGAGCCGATCACCCGATTGGCCGCATGGCGCAGCGCGCGGGCGTCGGTGGCGACGACGGTGAGGTTGTGACTGTCGTGTGCGTACGTGGTGGCGACCGCGCCCTCGGCCAGCTCGAAGCCGACCACGGGGGCCATCGTCCGGCGGCCGGAGCGCTGGTGGCGCTCGTACACCGCGAGCACGGCCGTCCTGCCCTCCCACTTCACCATGCCGTCCCGTACGGGCAGCACGACCTCGGCCGGTTCGGTGAAGGTGTCCACGGGGTTCACCCGCAGCGCCCGGAAGGTGTGTTCCCCATCGGGCAGGTCCACCCGCCAGCGGCAGTCCTCCTCGTCGAGCGGGGCGAGGCGCACCGAGTCGGCGAAGGGATTGTGGACCGGGGCCGTCGCGTCGGCATCGGCGGCTCCGACGACCTGTCCACCGCAGACGACGGTCACCGGCGTCGGGTCCTCCAGCGCGCGCAGCAGGACGAGGTCGGCCCGCTTCCCCGGTGCCACCACGCCACGGTCGTCCAGGCCGAGGCGGCGTGCCGGGTGCAGGGTGAGGGCCCGGAGCACGGTCAGCGGGCCGAGCCCGGCGTCCAGCGCGACCCGGGCGATATGGTCCAGATGTCCGCGCTCGAGGATGGCATCGGCTGCCAGATCGTCCGTGACCAGGCAGAAGTCGGGCAGGACGGGGAGCTCATGGAGGCGGGCCACCAGCTCGGTGGTGAGGCACTTCTCCTGGAGCATCAGCAACATTCCGAGCCGGGCCTTCTCGACGGCGACCTCGGGGGTGTTCTTGGTGTGGTCGGAGTCGATCCCCGCCCAGAGGTACTCGCCCAGATCGTCGCCGGTCAGGCCCGGGCAGTGGCCGTCGAGCCGGACGCCCTTGCGCCGGGCGGCCTCGACGATCGACCGCATCCGCGGGGAGCCCGCGACGACGGCCCGGTAGTCCATCACCTCGCCGAGCGTGGTCACCCCGTCCCAGTCGAGCATCTCGGCGATGTCCTCGGCGGTGAGCCGGGATCCGGCGGTCTCGAAGCCCTCGAGCGCGGGGACGCAGGAGGGCACGGCCCACAGCATGGTCTGCGCGGGCGCGCGGCCCTGCTCGATCATCCAGGCCATGGCCTCGCGCCCGGCGACGTTGACGATCTCGTGCGGATCGGCGAGCACCGTGGTGGTACCGCGCCGCACCGTGATCCGGGCGAACTCGGCGGGAGTGAGCAGCGAGCTTTCGATGTGCATATGGGCGTCGATGTACCCGGGCGCCAGGAGCAGCCCCTCGGCGTCCAGGACGCGGTCGGAGTCGATCCGCACACCGGGCGCGGCGACGGCGCGGATGAGGTCCCCGGTCACCACCACGTCCGCCGGCCGGATCTCGCCGGTGTGCACCGAGACGACGCCGGCACCACGGATGAGGAGATCGCAGCGGCTTGGCATCGGCATGGGGGGTCTCCTGCTCGTTCTCTGTTCTGGAATCGGGAGTGGGAGGGTGCGGGTGCGTTGGCCCTATGCGGAAGCGCCCGGCGCGGCAGCGCTCTGTACGGGGGCACTCGGCGCGGGCGCGGTGTGCGCCCCGTAGCGGCCGCGCAGCCGCGACATCAGGAACGCGCGGAACGCCTCCGCGTCGACGCCCGTCGCCACCTTCGCGTTGGTCGGCAGGCCGGTGCGCCCGTGGACGTCGGCGACCAGCGCGCCACGGGTGAACTCGCCCGCGCATTCCACGGTCACCCAGGCCTCGGTCCACTGGAGGAGGTCCGGCCGGATGGCCGCCGCGACAGCGAGCGCGTCGTGCACGGCGCAGGCACGCACGGCGTGGCGGCGGGCGTAGCGCTCGATGAGATGGCTCAGCATCCGCCCGGCCGCCGAGGTCGCGGGCGCGCCGTCGGCGATCAGTGCCTCGGCGTCGGCGAGCGGGGTCAGGGCCTTGCGCGTCACATCGAGCCCGACGATGCGCAGCGGCACCCCGGCCTCGGCGACATAGCGGGCGGCCTCGGGGTCGGCGTGGAAGTTGAACTCGGCGGCGGGCGTGGTGTTGCCCGGGGCGAAGGCCGCGCCGCCCATGATGACGATCTCCGCCAGCCGCTCCCGGACGTCGGGGTGGGCGTGCAGCAGCGCGGCGACGTTGGTGAGCGGCGCCGTGGCGATGAGGGTGATCTCCTGGGGGGCGCCGCCGCGGATCCGTTCGGCCATCCAGTCCACGGCGTGGCCGGGGTGGGCGGCCCGGGTGGGCGTGGGGAGTTCCACACCGCCCAGGCCGTACGCGCCGTGCACCGGCTCATCGGGGTGGCGCAGCGCGCGGGCCAGTGGCCCGGCGTGGCCGCGGAGCACCGGGGTGACCGCCGCGGCGCCGCCGATCAGATCGCACAGCCGCAGGGCGTTGTCGACGACCTGATCGAGTCCGACGTTGCCCGCGACGGTGGTCACCCCCACGACGTCGAGTTCGGGTGACGCGTACGCCAGCAGCAGCGCGATCGCGTCGTCGATCCCGGGGTCGCAGTCGATGATGACCCGGTGGGGGGCCTGGCTCATCCGGAGACCTCGCGCTGGAAGCGGTCCACCCAGGCGTCGTTGTGATCGACCGCGTAGCCGAGGTCGGGGGAGGTGAACCCGGCGGCGGACGGGTCGCTCGCGGCCTTGCCCGCCACCTTGGTGAGGGACGCGGGCACCTTGGCGTCCTCGTTGACCGGCTTGTCGTTGAAGGAGGCGGCGGCCTTCTCCTGGACGTCCGCGGAGAGCAGATAGTCGATGAACTTCTCGGCGCCCGCCTTGTTCTTGCTGCCCTTGACGATCTGGGCGGTGTTGGCGGCGACGAAGCGGCCCTTGTCGAACGGCGCCCAGCCGATGGGCTTGCCGGCCTTGGCCGGGTCCACGGCGAACAGGTCGAGGCCGGGGGCCATCTCGACCTCACCGCGGTCCAGGAGGCTCACCAGTTCGGTGCTCCGGTTGAAGAACTTGAGCACATTGGGCTTGAGGGCGGAGAGCTTCTTGAATCCGGCGTCGGCATCCTCGGGGCCCGTGCCGTAGGTCGCGGACGTGGCCTCGAGAAAGGGCATTCCGGCGCTGGTGGACATGTCGGGGACGGCGACCTTGCCCTTGTGCTCGGCCTTCCACAGCTCCTTCAGCGTGGGCGGCTCGCTGAACTTGTCGGTGCGGTAGAGCATGCCGAGCAGCTGATAGGTGTACGTCGGGCCGTAGCCGTCCTCGCTCTTGGCGAAGTCGTAGATCTTGGAGAGGTTGGGGACCTTCTTAGAGTCGATCTTGTCGAAGAGGCCCTGCTTCTGGCCCATGGCGGCGAAGAGGTCGGTGATCATGACGACATCGACGGTGGGGTTCGCCTTGTTGACGCGGAGCTTGGTCAGCCGGTCGGCGTTGGCGCCGGTCTCCACGGTGACATCGATCCCGGTCTTCTTCTCGAACGGCTCGACCACCGTCTTCTCGAAGCGGTCCGCCCCGAAGCCGAAGGTGGAGACGGTCAGCTTCTTGGGGTCGGCGTCGGCGGTTTCGGCGCAGCCGGACAGGGACAGGGAGAGGGCGGCCGCGGCCGCCGCGCAGGCGAGGAGTCTGGTGGTGCGGGTCATGCGGGACACTCCTGCTGTTTCGAGGTGGCCGGCCGGGCGTCACCGTCGTCGCCGGCCAGGGGGACGGCCCGCGCGAGGGGCAGATGGAGCCGTACCGGCTCCCCCGCGCGCAGGGTGTCGTCGGTGCTGATGGCGTGGAGGACGCGGTCGCCGACGGTGGCGGTGACCGCGAAGTCCGTACCGCGGAAGCGGACCGCGGCCACGGTCCCCTCGACCACTTCACCGCCGGGGGGCGGCTTCTGCCCGGGGGTGAGGACGCCCACGTGCTCGGGCCTGATGGTGATCGGGCCACGGCCGGGGAGGTCGAGGAAGTTCTCATAGCCCAGGAACTCCGCGACGAAGCGGGTCGCGGGCGCCCGGAAGACCTCGCGCGGCGGGCCCTGCTGCACGATCCGGCCGTGGTCGAGGATCACCATGGAGTCGGCGAGCTCCAGCGCCTCCTCCTGGTCGTGGGTGACCAGGATGGCGGTCAGGCCCGTCTCGCGCTGGACGCGCAGCAGTTCCTGCCGCATCTGGACGCGCAGCCGCGCGTCCAGGTTGGACAGCGGCTCGTCCAGCAGCAGCACCGAGGGGCGGATGGCCACGGCGCGGGCGAGCGCCACCCGCTGCTGCTGGCCGCCGGAGAGCTCCTTGGGCTTGCGCCGGGCGAGATCGGCGAGGCCGACCAGCTCCAGTACCTCGCCCACCCGGGTGCGGATCTCGGCGGCGGGCACGCCCCGCATCCGCAACCCGAACGCCACGTTCTTCTCCACGGTCAGATGCGGGAAGAGGGCGTACGACTGGAACACCATGCCGATGTTGCGGCGCTCGGGCGGCAGCCGGGTGGCCTCCTCGCCGTCGAGCAGGATGGAGCCGGAGCTGGGCGGGAGGAATCCCGCGATCATCCGCAGGGTCGTGGTCTTGCCGCAGCCGCTGGGCCCGAGCAGGGCGGTGAACTGTCCGCGCTCCACGGTCAGATCGATGGCGTCCACGGCCACCGACCCCGAGAACTCCCGGGTGATGGCCCGGAGCTGGACCACTGGCGTCGTCATCTGGCGCATCCCTACTTGCTGAAGACCTTGTTGAATCCGACGAGCCGCTCGGTGACCAGGGCGACCAGCACGGTCCCCGCCAGGAGCAGCGTGCTCACGGCCGCGACGACCGGGTCGAAGGAGAATTCCACGTAATGGAGCATCTCGACCGGGAGGGTGGAGACACCGGGACCGTTGAGGAGCAGTGACAGCGGCACATTGTTGAAGGAGGTGAGGAAGGACAGCACGGCCGCGGAGACGATGCCGGGCGTCATCACCGGCAGGGTGATGTGCAGGAACGTCCGCAGCGGCCCCGCGCCGAGACCGCGGCCCGCCTCCTCCAGGGCGGGGTCGGCCATGGCGAGCGAGGCTCCGGTCACCCGCACCGCGTACGGCAGGAGCAGCACGGTGTGGCCGATCAGCAGCGCCCCGAGGGCGGTGATCCGCAGGGTGACCATCAGCTGCTGGAACAGGGCGAAGCCCAGGACCAGCTCCGGCACGATCGCCGGGGACAGGAACAGCGCCTCGATCGCCTTGCGGCCGGGGAACCGGCGGCGCTGGATCGCCAGCGCGGCCGGAACGCCGACGAGCAGCGCCAGGCCCGTCGCTCCGGCCGCCACCAGCGCGCTGGTGGTGAGCGCGTCCTGGAAGGGCTGGTGGGCGAGCGCCTTGGTGAACCACTTCCCCGACAGGCCCGGGGGCGGGAACTCGACGGTGTCACCGGAGGAGAACGCGATCGCGACGACGAGCAGGATCGGTCCGAGCAGAAACAGCAGCGCCAGCGCGGACAGCGCGGTGAGCACGGGACGCCCTCGCATCAGACCGCCCCCACCCGGGACAGCCGGCCGGATATCCAGCTCGCGGCGAGCACCAGCACGGTCATGATCAGGGCGACCGCGCTCGCCGCGCTCCAGTCGAGCTTCACATTGGCGTAGTCGTACAGCAGCGTGGCCAGCGTGCGGTTGCGGGTGCCGCCGAGCAGCAGCGGGGTGGTGAACGCGGTGACCGCGCCGGCGAAGACCAGGGTCGCGCCGACCAGCACGCCGGGCAGCGCGAGGGGCAGCACCACGCTCCGGAACGCCCGGCCCGGTTTGGCCCCGAGCCCCCTGGCCGCGTCCTCCAGCTTGGCGTCGACATGGGAGAGCGAACTGTAGGAGGTCAGGATCATGATCGGGGTGAAGAGCTGGGTGAGCCCGGCGACCAGGGCGAATTCGGTGTAGAGCAACTGGGTGCCACCGTCCACGATCTTCAGGTCGACCAGCACGGAGCTGATCAGTCCGGTGCGGCCGAGGATGACCAGCCAGGAGAAGGTGCGGACGACGGTGGAGAGCAGCAGCGGAAAGACGGCGAGCGCGAGCAGCAGGCCCTGACGGCGCCTGGGCGCCCGGGAGATCAGATAGGCCACCGGGAAGCCGAGCAGCAGACAGATGACCGTGGTGAGGGCGGCGACCCGGATGGTCCGGGCCGCCACCTCCAGGACGTAGGCGTCGCCGAGCATCCCGCCGAGATCGCCGAGGACATCGGGGTGCTCGGCGGCGGGCGGGGCGAACAGGGTGACGCCGAAGGGATAGAGGAAGCCGAAGGCGAGCAGCGCCACCCCGGGCAGGAGCAAGAGGCCAGACGCCGCTCTGCGGGACACGAACCCGTCCTCCGTCGAATATACGGTGCGCTGTGCACGACCATCGATATGCAACCGGTTGCAGCAACCGGTTGCAGGCAAGGTACGCTAGGCCCGGGGAGGCCGTCAACGGCCATCGGTTAAAACCGTGTAACCGGCAAGAGAGCAGAGGCGGATGGTTCGACTGGCAGACGTCGCTCGAGCGGCGGGCGTGTCCACTTCCACGGCGTCACGCGCGCTCAGCAGGCCCGACATGGTCGCGGCGGAGACCCGGGAGCGGGTGTCCCTCGTGGCCGCCGAGATGGGGTTCCGGCTCAATGCCACCGCCCGCGCCCTGACCACCGGCCGCACCGGGCTGGTGGGAGTCATCGTCCCCACCCTCGCCAACCCCTTCTTCCCGCCCATCGTCACGGGCGTCCAGCAGCCCCTCACCGAGGCGGGCGGAAACGTCCTGCTCGGCGTCTCCGATCACTCGGCGGACCGTGAGCGGGAGTTGGTGCATCAGCTGGGCCCGCGGGTCGACGGGCTCATCCTGGTCGCGCCGGTCAGCCCGGACGCCGCCCTGCGCTCGTTCGCCGAGCGGCTGCCCGTGGTGACGGTGGACCGCACGGCCCCGGGGCTGCCCGGGGTGGTGGTGGACACCCCCGGCGGGGTGACGAAACTGATGGACCATCTACTCGGCCTCGGCCACCGTCGCATCGCCTACCTCGGCGGGCCGCCCGGCTCCTGGATGGACCGGCAGCGCCGGAAGGCCGCCCTGACCGCGGTGGCCGACGGCGGCGGCGAACTGATCGTCCTGGATCCCGTACCGCCGCGGTTCGACGCCGGACTCGCCACGGCGGAGCACCTGGTGCGGCAGGAGACCCGGATCACCGCCGTCATGGTCTACAGCAGCTATGTGCTGCTCGGCCTCTTCATGGGACTGGGCAGCGCCGGACTGCGCGTCCCGGAGGACATCAGCCTCGCCGCCTCCGACGACCTGACCGTCATCGGCATGACCCAGCCGGGCAGCACCGCGCTCCACGTCCCCCTCCAGGAGGCGGGAAGCGAGGCGTGCCGGCTGGTACGGGAGGCCCCCGCGGCGGGCTCCCGGCCACCGCGCGTCCGGATCGCCACGCGGCTGGTGGTACGCGACTCCACCGCGGCGCCGCCACGCGGGTCGACGCCCGCACCGTCGCGCACATCACCGCGTACGTCACCGCGTGCGTCAGGGGCCTCGTCGCGCGCCCAGAAGGGTTAGCGCTCCTTCTGGGCCAGCCTCAGCAGATGGTCGGCGAGCGCCTGGCCGCCCAGCGGGTCGCGGCTGATCAGCAGGAGCGTGTCGTCGCCCGCGATGGTGCCGAGGATGTCGTGCAGCTCCGCCGAGTCGATGGCCGAGGCGAGGAACTGGGCGGCGCCCGGCGGAGTGCGCAGCACCACGAGGTTGGCCGACGCCTCCGCCGAGATCAGCAGCTCACCCGCCAGCCGGGCCATCCGCGCCTCGCTCGCCGACTCGCCGAGCGGGGCGCGCGGCGTGCGGTCGCCGCCCTCGCTCGGCACCGCGTAGATCAGCTCACCGCCGGTGTTGCGGATCTTCACCGCGCCCAGCTCGTCCAGGTCCCGGGAGAGCGTCGCCTGGGTGACGGAGAGCCCGTCGTCCGCGAGCAGCTTGGCGAGCTGACTCTGGGAGCGCACGGCCTGCCGGTTCAGGATGTCCACGATCCGGCGGTGGCGTGCGGTGCGGGTCTGCGGCACGGCCGGTCCGCCGTGGTTGGCGTCCTGCGCGTCGGTGTGCTGCGCCTCGGTCATCGGTGTCGTCAGTCTCCGGCTCGTCGTTCCCCGTCTCCCTCATGTGCGGCGTCCAGGACGGCGGGCAGCTCCCGGAGGAAGGTGTCCACCTCGCCGTCGGAGATGACGAGCGGCGGGGCGAGCCGGACCACATCCGGCGCGACCGCGTTCACCAGGAGTCCCGCGTCCTGAGCCGCCTTCTGCACCTGCGGCGCGAGGGACTCTGTGAGCACGATACCGAGCAGCAGCCCGGCGCCGCGGACCCGGGCGACCAGTGCGTGGTCGAGCGACTCGATTCCGTTACGCAGCCGCTCCCCCGCCCGCTTGACCCGGTCCAGGAGGCCGTCGGCGGCGATGGTGTCGAGGACGGCGAGACCGGCGGCGCAGGAGACGGGGTTGCCGCCGAAGGTGGATCCGTGCTGACCCGGGGTCAGCAGATCGGCCGCGGGCCCGAAGGCGAGGGTGGCGCCGATGGGCAGCCCGCCGCCGAGCCCCTTGGCAAGGGTGACGACATCGGGCTCGATGCCCTGCGCCTGGTGCTCGAACCAGTGCCCGGTCCGCCCGATCCCGGTCTGGATCTCGTCGAGCACCAGCAGGGTGCCGGTGGCCCGGGTGATCTCCCGTGCCGCGGCCAGATAGCCGGCCGGCGGCACGATGACGCCGCTCTCGCCCTGGATGGGCTCCAGGATGACGAGGGCGGTGTCGGCGGTGACGGCCGCGCGCAGCGCCTCCACGTCCCCGTACGGCACGTGCGTCACATCGCCGGGCAGCGGAAGGAAGGGCTCCTGCTTGGCGGGCTGGCCGGTCAGGGCCAGCGCGCCCATGGTGCGGCCGTGGAAGCCGCCCTCGGTGGCCACCATATGGGTACGCCCGGTGCGCCGCCCGATCTTGAAGGCGGCCTCGACCGCCTCCGCGCCGGAGTTGGAGAAGTAGACGCGTCCGGAGCGGCCGAAGAGCTGGAGCAGCCGCTCGGCGAGCGCCACCGGGGGTTCGGCCACGAAGAGGTTGGAGACATGGCCGAGGGTGGCGATCTGGTCGGACACCGCCCGGACGACGGCGGGATGGGCATGGCCGAGGGAGTTGACGGCGATACCGCCGACGAAGTCGAGGTACTCCTTGCCGTCCGCGTCCCAGGCCTTGGTGCCCTCGCCGTGGGTGAGCGGGAGGCGGGGGGTGCCGTAGTTGTCCATGAGCGCCCCCTGCCAGCGCCGCTTCAGCTCCGCGTTGCTCACTGGTCCTCCCCCTTGTCGGCCTTGCTGTCCTGGTCGTCCTTGCCGATCGCGGTCCCGTCCGGCAGGACCATCGTGCCGATGCCCTCGTCGGTGAAGATCTCCAGCAGGATGGAGTGCGGTACGCGGCCGTCGAGCACACGGGCGGTGGTGACCCCGTTGCGCACGGCGTACAGGCAGCCCTCCATCTTCGGCACCATGCCGCTGGCCAGCTCCGGGAGCAGCTTCTCCAGCTGGCTCGCGGTGAGCTTGCTGATCACCTCGTCGCTGTTGGGCCAGTCGGCGTAGAGGCCCTCGACATCGGTGAGCACCATCAGCGTCTCGGCGCCCAGCGCGACGGCGAGTGCGGCCGCGGCCGTGTCGGCGTTGACGTTGTAGACATGGCCGTCGTCGGCGCTGCGGGCGATGGAGGAGACGACCGGGATCCGGCCGTCGTCCAGCAGGGCCCGGACCGCGCCGGTGTCCATCTCGGTGATCTGCCCGACCCGGCCGATGTCCACCTGCTCGCCGTCGATCTCGGCGAAGTGCTTGGTGGCGGACATCAGATGCGCGTCCTCGCCGGTCATGCCGACAGCCAGCGGGCCGTGCCGGTTGAGCAGCCCGACCAGTTCGCGCTGGACCTGTCCGGCCAGCACCATCCGTACGACGTCCATGGCGTCGTCGGTGGTGACCCGCAGCCCGGCCTTGAACTCACTCACCAGGCCGTGCCGGTCCAGCTGTGCGCTGATCTGGGGGCCGCCGCCGTGGACGACGACGGGGCGCAGGCCCGCGTGGCGCAGGAAGACGACGTCCTGGGCGAAGGCGGCCTTCAGCTCTTCGTCGACCATGGCGTTGCCGCCGAACTTGACCACCACGGTCTTGCCGTGGTGGCGGGTCAGCCAGGGCAGCGCCTCGATCAGGATGCGGGCCTTGGGCAGGGCGGTGTGTTTACGGGTGGTGGTCGGCTGGCTCATGAGGAATAGGCGCTGTTCTCGTGGACGTAGTCGGCGGTGAGGTCGTTGGCCCAGATGACCGCCGAGGCGCTGCCCGCGGCCAGGTCGGCGGTGATGCGGACCTCGCGGAAGCGCATGTCGACCAGCTCCCGGTCCTCGCCCACCGAACCGTTCTTGCACACCCAGACGTCGTTGATCGCGACGTTGAGCTGGTCCGGTTCGAAGGCGGCCGAGGTGGTGCCGATCGCGGCGAGCACCCGGCCCCAGTTGGGGTCCTCGCCGTGGACGGCGCACTTGAGGAGGTTGTTGCGGGCGATGGAGCGGCCCACCTCCACCGCGTCGTCCTCGGTGGCCGCGCCCACGACCTCGATCCGGATGTCCTTGGAGGCGCCCTCGGCGTCCCCGATGAGCTGGCGGGCGAGATCGGCGCAGACCTCGCGGACCGCCTCGGCGAATTCCGCGGTGTCGGGGGCGGCACCGGAGGCGCCGGAGGCCATCAGCAGCACCATGTCGTTGGTGGACATGCAGCCGTCGGAGTCGATCCGGTCGAAGGTGGTGCGGGTGGCGGCGCGCAGCGCGGTGTCCAGCCCGGGGGCGTCCACGTCGGCGTCGGTGGTGAGCACGACGAGCATGGTGGCCAGGCCCGGGGCCAGCATCCCGGCGCCCTTGGCCATACCGCCGACGGTCCAGCCGGCGGGGCTCTGTACGACGGCCGTCTTGTGCACGGTGTCGGTGGTCTTGATGGCGATCGCGGCCTTCTCGCCGCCGTGCGGGGAGAGCGCCTCGGCGGCCTTGCCGACCCCGGACAGCACCGCGTCCATGGGCAGCCGGACGCCGATGAGCCCGGTGGAGGCCACGGCGACCTCGCCCGCGTTGTGGCCGAGGACCTCCGCGGCCTTCTCGGCGGTGGCGTGGGTGTCCTGGAAGCCCAGCGGTCCGGTGCAGGCGTTGGCGCCACCGGAGTTGAGGACGACGGCCGAGACCTGACCGCCCTTGATGACCTGCTCGGACCACAGGACGGGGGCGGCCTTGACGCGGTTGGAGGTGAAGACGGCCGTTGCGGCGAGGCGCGGGCCGGTGTTCACCACGAGTGCGAGGTCGGGGTTTCCGTTCTCCTTGATCCCTGCCGCGACGCCGGAGGCCGTGAAGCCCTGGGCTGCCGTAACGCTCATGGAGCGACTCCGATCGTGGAAAGTCCCAGCTCCTCGGGGAGGCCGAGGGCGATGTTCATGCTCTGCACCGCGCCGCCCGCGGTGCCCTTGGTGAGGTTGTCGATGGCGCTGATCACGAGGGCGCGGCCGGCCGCCTCGTCATGGGCGACCTGGAGCAGCGCGGCGTTGGATCCGTAGACGGCGGCGGTGGAGGGCCACTGGCCCTCGGGGAGGAGGGTGACGAACGGTTCGTCCCGCAGCGCCTTGTCGTACGCGGCGCGCAGGCTCTCCCCGGTGACTCCGGGCCTGGCCTTGGCGCTGCAGGTGGCGAGGATGCCGCGGGGCATCGGGGCGAGGGTCGGGGTGAAGGAGACCGACACCCGCTCCCCCGCCGCGGCGGACAGGTTCTGGATCATCTCGGGGGTGTGCCGGTGGCCGCCGCCGACGCCGTACGGGCTCATCGAGCCCATGACCTCGCTGCCCAGCAGATGCGGCTTGGGCGCCTTGCCCGCGCCCGAGGTCCCGGAGGCGGCGACGATGACCGCCTCGGGCTCCAGCAGCCCGGCCGCGTACGCCGGGAAGAGCGCGAGGGAGACGGCGGTGGGGTAGCAGCCCGGCACCGCGATGCGCTTGGTGCCCTCCAGCGCGGCGCGGGCGCCGGGCAGCTCGGGCAGGCCGTAGGGCCAGGTGCCGGCGTGCGGCGAACCGTAGAACCGCTCCCAGTCCGCCGCGTCCTTCAGCCGGAAGTCGGCGCCGCAGTCGATGACCAGGACCTGGTCACCGAGCTGCTCGGCCACGGCGGCGGACTGCCCGTGCGGCAGCGCCAGGAAGACCACGTCATGCCCGGCCAGGGCCTCGGCGGTGGTGGGCTCGAGCACCCGCCCGGCCAGCGGGAGCAGATGGGGCTGCAGCCCGGCGAGGGGCTGTCCGGCGTTGGAGTTGCCGGTCAGCGTGCCGATCTCCACCTCCGGGTGGGCGAGCAGCAGCCGCAGCAGTTCCCCGCCCGCGTATCCGCTCGCGCCCGCCACCGCAGCACGTATGGCCATCGCCGTCGTCCTCCCTAGATGATGGCATGACTATACGATTCACGACAGCTTTATGCAAAGGGTGGCCGGATTCCCACCGCCGAGGTGACGGAGCTCAGACGAGCAGGACCCGGCGCCCGCGCGTGTGACCGGCCTGACTGTCGATGTGCGCCGCCGCGGCCTCGGCGAGCGGGTACGACTTCTCGACCGGGATGTGGAGCTTTCCCCGTGAGATGAGGTCGACGGCCTCGGCGAGCGCTTCCGGCACGCTCCCGGCCACGCCGGAGAATCGGACGCCGAGCTCCGGCGCCCCGAGATCGGCGATGGAGATCACCTTCCGCGGATCCCCGGTCAGCTCGACGAGCTCGCGGATCACCCCCGAGCCGGCCAGATCGAGAGCCGCGTCGACCCGGCCGAGCCGCCGCACCCGCTCGACCCAGCCCTCGCCGTACGTCGTGGGGACGGCACCCAGGCTCCGCAGATAGTCCTGGTTCGCGGCCCCGGCCGTGCCGATCACCGTGATGCCGCGGTCGCGGGCGATCTGCAGGACCGCCGATCCGACTCCCCCGGACGCACCGCTGACCAGCAGGGTCTGCCCGGACCGCACCCCGACCTCACGGATGACGCGCAGCGCGGTCTCCACCACGGAGGGGTATCCGGCCGCCTCCTCGAACGTCAGCCCCTCGGGCATCCGGGCCCAGGCCGACAGCACGGCGAACTCGGCATAGGTGCTCGAACCCTCGCCGAACACACGGTCGCCGACCTCGACCCCTTCGACACCCTCGCCGATCTCGTCCACCACCCCGGAGGCGTCAAGACCGACTCCGGAGGGCAGCTCGGTCGGATGGGCCCCCAGGACCTGGCCTTCACGGATCCGCCAGTCGACGGGGTTCACGCCCGCCGCCCGTACGGCGACGCGTATCTGGCCGGGGCCCGCGTGGGGCTCCTCGGCATCCAGCAGTTGCAGAACGTCCGGACCGCCGAACTCGGCGAAGCTCACTCTCTTCATGCCGCCGACCGTAACACTAACGGTTAGTGTTTAAAAACGGTTTTTGTTTTGCATCTGATAGCGTGAGTCCATGACCGTGCCGCCCGGACGCCGTGAGCGCAAGAAGGCCGCGACCCGCCAGAAGATCGCCGATACCGCCCTGCGGCTCTTCCTGGAACGGGGGTACGACGCGGTGGGCATCCGTGATGTGGCCGCCGAAGCCGACGTGGCCGTCACCACGCTCTTCTCCCACTTCGCCGCGAAAGAGGCCCTGGTGTTCGAGCAGGACCAGGACTTCGAGCGACGCCTCACACAGGCGGTCACCGGCCGGGCGCCGCACGAACCGCTCCTCCCCGCGCTGCGCCGCGAGATCCAGGCCCTGGTGCGCCATTGCACGGCGGACAGCGCCGCCCCGATCTGGCACATGATCGACGCATCACCCGCCCTGCGGGAGTACGAGGAGTCGATGAGGCTGCGCCATGCGGAGTCGCTGGCAACGGCCATCGCCGCCGATCCCGGCCTGTCGCAGACCACGACGGCCTGCCGGACGATCGCGAGGTTCGTGATCGACGCCTATGCGGTGGCCCGTGAGGCGGCCGAGCCGGAGGCCGCGGTGGACGAGATCTTCCGGATGATCGAGGCGGCCTGGGAGGCCGCCTCACCTTCTCGGCGTACGTGAGGAACTGTTCCTCCGGGTAAGACAGGAACCGCCCCCGGCCGGGCGAGTGCCGGTCGGGGGCGGTGTGGTGCGGTCGTGCGGTGGTGCGTCTGGCGTGCCAGGTGTGCCAGGCGGGTCAGCCGAGGATGGCGAGGGCCTGGTTGAGGGTCGCGGACGGGCGCATGACGGCCGCGGCCTTGGCGGTGTCGGGCTGGTAGTAGCCGCCGATGTCGGCCGGGGAGCCCTGGACCGCGAGCAGCTCGTCGACGATCGTCTGCTCCTGGGTGGAGAGCGCGTCGGCGAGCTGGGCGAACGCCTTGGCCAGGTCGGCGTCGTCGGTCTGGTTGGCCAGCTCCTGGGCCCAGTACAGGGCCAGGTAGAAGTGGCTGCCGCGGTTGTCGATACCGCCGACGCGACGGCTGGGCGACTTGTTCTCGGCCAGGAAGGTGCCGGTCGCCCGGTCGAGGGTGTCGGCGAGGACCTGGGCCCGCGCGTTGCCCGTCTTCTGCGCGAGGTGCTCGAAGCTGACCGCGAGGGCCAGGAACTCGCCCAGGCTGTCCCAGCGCAGGTAGTTCTCCTTGACCAGCTGCTGGACGTGCTTGGGCGCCGAGCCGCCCGCCCCGGTCTCGAACAGACCGCCGCCGTTGATCAGCGGGACGACCGAGAGCATCTTGGCGCTGGTGCCCAGCTCCAGGATCGGGAACAGGTCGGTCAGGTAGTCACGCAGGACGTTGCCGGTGACCGAGATCGTGTTCTCGCCGCGGCGGATCCGCTCGAGGGAGAGCTTGATCGCCTCGACCGGGGCCAGGATCCTGATGTCCAGACCCTCGGTGTCGTGCTCCGGCAGGTACGCCTTGACCTTCTCGATGAGGTTGGCGTCGTGGGCGCGGCCCTCGTCCAGCCAGAAGACGGCCGGGTCGCCGGTGGCGCGGGCGCGGGTGACGGCCAGCTTGACCCAGTCCTGGATCGGCACGTCCTTGGTCTGGCACATCCGGAAGATGTCACCGGCGCCGACGACCTGCTCGATGACGGCGTTGCCCGCCCCGTCCAGGACGCGGACGGTGCCGGTGGTGGGGATCTCGAAGGTCTTGTCGTGGCTGCCGTACTCCTCGGCCTTCTGCGCCATCAGGCCGACGTTGGGCACCGAGCCCATCGTGGCCGGGTCGAAGGCGCCGTGGGCGCGGCAGTCGTCGATGACGGCCTGGTAGATCCCGGCGTAGCTGCTGTCCGGGATCACCGCGAGGGTGTCGTGCTCCTCGCCGTCCGGGCCCCACATGTGGCCGGAGGTGCGGATCATGGCCGGCATGGAGGCGTCGACGATGACGTCGGACGGCACATGCAGGTTGGTGATGCCGCGGTCGGAGTCGACCATGGCCAGCTCCGGGCCCTCGGCCAGTTCGGCGTCGAAGGACGCCTTGATCGCCGCGCCCTCGGGCAGGGCCTCCAGGCCCTTGAGGATGCCGCCCAGACCGTCGTTCGGGGTCAGACCGGCGGCGGCGAGGGTCTCACCGTGCTCGGCGAAGGTCTTGGGGAAGAAGGCGCGTACGCCGTGGCCGAAGACGATCGGGTCGGAGACCTTCATCATCGTGGCCTTCAGGTGCAGCGAGAACAGCACGCCCTCCGCCTTGGCGCGGGCCACCTGCGCCGAGAGGAACTCGCGCAGCGCCGCGACGCGCATCACGGAGGCGTCCACGACCTCGCCCGCCAGCACCGGTACCGACTCGCGCAGCACGGTGGTGGAGCCGTCGTCGCCCGCCAGCTCGATGCGCAGCGAGCCGTCCTCCGGGATCACCACGGACTTCTCGGTGGAACGGAAGTCGTCGGTGTCCATGTGGGACACATTGGTCTTGGAATCGGCCGTCCAGGCGCCCATGCGGTGCGGGTTGGCCTTGGCGTAGTTCTTCACCGAGGCCGGGGCGCGGCGGTCGGAGTTGCCCTCGCGCAGCACCGGGTTCACCGCGGAGCCCTTGACCTTGTCGTAACGGGCGCGGATCTCCCGCTCCTCGTCGGTCTTCGGGTCGTCCGGGTAGTCCGGCAGCGCGTAGCCCTGCTCCTGCAGCTCGGCGACCGCGGCCTTCAGCTGCGGGATCGAGGCCGAGATGTTCGGCAGCTTGATGATGTTGGCCGCGGGGGTCTTGGCAAGGTCACCCAGCTCGGCGAGGGCGTCGGGGATGCGCTGGCCCTCTTCCAGGTGCTCGGGGAACTGGGCGATGATCCGGCCCGCCAGGGAGATGTCCCGGCTCTCCACGCTGACCCCGGCAGTGGAGGCATACGCCTCGATCACCGGCAGGAACGAGTACGTCGCGAGGGCAGGGGCCTCGTCCGTGTGCGTATAGATGATGGTCGAGTCAGTCACCGGGTGCTCCGCTCCACGTCTGCAACATTGCTCGACATCAAGATATCTGGTGCCGAGTGCTTTCCCGAAAGGGCCCTGGGCAGAAAGCCGCGCCCTGGTCACGGTCCGCGCTCCGATGGGATCGTCCGGTCCATGCCGATGACTCTGCGGGGCGCGCGGGTGATGCTGCGCCCCACCGTCCCTTCCGATGTTCCCTCCCTGGCCGCGATCCGCGCCACGCCCGAGGTGTACGCCCGCTGGCGGGGCGGCGAGGACCTGGTGGGGGCGGTGCGCGAGGATCTGGCCGAGCCCGGCGCCGAGCAGCTGACCATCGAGGACGAGGGCGTGGTGATCGGCTCGATCCAGTGGTCGGCCGAGGCCGATCCGGAGTACCGGCCGCTACGCATCGACATCTATCTGGACCCGGCGGTGCACGGGCGGGGGCTGGGCACCGACGCCGTCCGCACCCTGGCCCGCCATCTGATCACCGACCACGGCCACCACCGCATCGTGATCGACCCGGCGGCCGACAACGCCGCCGCGATCCGCTGCTACCGCAAGGTCGGCTTCCGGCCCGTCGGCGTCATGCGGTCCTATGAGCGCGGCGCCGACGGTACGTGGCATGACGGGCTGCTGATGGATCTGCTGGCCGAGGAGCTCACGCCGTGAGGGAAGACCCCGGGAGCGTTCGTGTCACGCACCGTCCACGCGCAGCCGCCACTCGCCCGCCCGGCCGGTGAGGGTGACCGTGGAGAGCGGACGGATGTCGACGTTCCAGTAGCAGTGCGGCGGCGCCTTGATCGCGTACATCAGGGCGGCGCGCACCACCCCGGGGTCGGCCACGGCCACCATCTTGGCGTGGTCCTCGGCCGGGCGGGTGTCCAGCCAGCCGCCGATCCGCATGATGAACGCGTGCAGCGACTCCCCGCCGTGCGGCGCGGAGCGCGGATCGCCGAGCCAGGCGTCCACCTCCGTGGGTTCGCGCGCCATCACATCGGCGAGGGAACGGCCCGCCCAGCGGCCCATATCGCAGTCGCGCAGGGCGAGTTGGACCAGTGGCGTGAAGCCCAGCGCGTCGCCGGTCTCCCGGCTGCGGGTCGACGGCGAGCAGTAGCGCAGCTCCGCCGCGGCCAGCGGCAGCAGGCCGGGGGCCGCGCGCTCGGCGGCGAGCCGGCCCTCCGGATCCAGCGGCCGGTCGTCGCCGAAGCGCTCCCCCAGCCGGGAGGAGCTGCGGCCGGCGGCGACCAGCGTCAGCCGAAACGTCATCCCGGCATCGTACGGTCACGACCGCGGCCAGATGACCCGCTACCGGCAGTAGACCGGACGATCCGGTGTGCGCCGGATCACCTGGGCGGCTCGAAGCGGCCGCCTCATGAACACCGTGCGCATCGTGGGTGGCGGGCAGAATGCGGCACCCGCCGCCGGGGCCCTGAAGGGGCGCGGGGCCGTGTGGGTGTGCGGCTCCGCCGCGCAGCAGGGGCTGCCCCTGGAACCCGGGGCCTGGGGCCTGGGGCCTGGGGCCTGGGGCCTGGAGCGGAGCCCCAGTTGCGGGAAGGGGCGGGAGAGGAACAACAGCCCGCCGCAGGCGCCAAGGCCCGTCGGACACCCCCTACGCCCCCGCCAGCACCTCCTCGCACGCGGTGCGCAACCGCCGCGCCCCCTCGGCCAGTTCACCGATGCCCGCCACCGACGCGAAGCTCAGCCGCACATGCGGCGCGGGCGGTTCGGCGCAGAAGTACGGGCGGCCGGGGGCGACGGCGACCCCGGCGCGCAACGCGGCGGAGGCCAGGGCGGCCTCGTCGGCGCCCTGGGGCAGCCGCAGCCACAGGTGGTAGCCGCCGGGCGGGACATGGCGCAGCTCCAGCGCGGGCAGCTCCCGCCGTACGGCGGTGACGAGCGCCTCGCGGCGGGTGTGCAACTCGGCGGCCACGGTGCGCAGATGGCGGGGCCAGGAGGGCGCGCCGACGAGTTCCAGGGCGGTCTCCTGGAGCGGGCGGGGGACGAAGAAGCTGTCGACGACCTGGATCGCGCGCAGCCGCTCCAGCACGGGGCCACGGGCGGCGAGTGCGGCCACTCGCAGGCTGGGCGACGTGGCCTTGGTGAGCGAGCAGACATGGACCACCACCCCGTCGGGGTCGTCGGCGGCGAGGGTGGCGGGCAGCGGGCCCGCGTCCTCGTGGACGAGCCGGCGCGCGAAGTCGTCCTCCACCACGAACGCGCCCGCCTCACGGGCGATCGTGAGCACCTCGCGGCGCCGCTCGGCGGAGAGCGTCGCACCGGTGGGGTTCTGGAACAGCGGCTGGCAGACGAAGACCCTCGCGCCGGTCGCCCGCAGCGCCTCGGCGAGCAGATCGGGGCGCACCCCGTCGGCGTCCACCGGGACCGGGACGGGGCGCTGTCCGGAGGCTCGGGCGGCGGCGAGTATCCCGGGGTAGGTCGGGGATTCGACGAGGACGGGCGCGCCGGGTGGGGCGAGGGCGCGCAGCGCGCTGGTGAGCGCGGACTGGCCGCCCGCGGTGACCAGGACGTCGGCGGCACCGAGGGCCCCGGCCGGGCCGCCGATCTCCCGGGCGAACCAGGCGCGCAGTTCGGGGAGCCCCTCCACCGGCGGGCGGCCCCACGCCCCCGGCCGCCGCCCGGCGCGGGCCAGGGCGGCGGCCAGCGCCCGCTCGGGCTGGAGCGAGGAGTGCAGATAGCCGTTGTTGAACTCCAGGATCCCGGGCGGCGGGGCGGCGAGCGTGGCCAGGACGCCGGTGGCGTCCACCGAGCGCGGCACCGACTCACCGGCCGTCTCCACGCTCAGCGCGACCTCCTGCCAGGAGGTGTCCCCGGGCCGCGGCGCCCGGGCCCGGGGACGCTCGGCGCGGAAGGCACCGGCGCCCGGGCGGGTGACCACCAGCCCTTCGGCGGCCAGCGCGGCGAGGGCGCGGGAGACGGTCACCGGGCTCACCCGGTGGCGCTCGACCAGGGCCCGGCTGGATGGCAGCTTCTCTCCAGGTGAGTAGCGGTCCAGATCCTTCCGCAGCGATTCCGCCAGATCAACCACACTGCTACGCTGTTGCATGACAGCCCAGGATAGCGCTACTGACAGCAGTGCGATAGCGGTAAGCGGTGACCCCGCCGTGGATGATGCCCCGGCCCGGGGTGATGACCCCGCCCCGCGCGCCGTCCCCACCTCGGGCCGGGGCGACACTCACGCGGCCCCGGCGCTCCCGACACCGTTCGCGCTCCGCACCGGCACCCTGCTCGCCGCGCTCGGCGTGGCCGCCTTCTCCCTCACCTTCCCCGCCACCGCCTGGGCGCTCACCGGCCTCGGCCCCTGGTCGGTGACCACCTGCCGGGTGGTGCTCGCGGCGCTCATCGCGGGCGGGGCCCTGGCCGCCCTGCGAGTCCCGGTGCCGGACCGCCGCCACTGGCCGGGGCTGCTGGTCGTCACGGCCGGGGTCGTCGTGGGCTTCCCGCTGCTGACCACGCTCGCCCTGGAGACCTCCACCACCGCGCACGCGGCCGTGGTGGTCGGTCTGCTGCCGCTCACCACCGCCGCCTTCTCGGCCGTACGCACGGGCGTGCGGCCCTCGCGGGTGTTCTGGGCGGCGGCGCTGGCCGGGGCGGCGGTCGTGATCGCCTTCGCGGTGCAGCAGAGCGGCGGCGCGCCCACCACCGGCGATCTGTATCTGTTCGGAGCGCTGCTGTTGTGCGCCGCGGGCTACACCGAGGGCGGCCGGCTGGCCGGCCATATGCCGGGCTGGCAGGTGATCGGCTGGGCGCTGGTGGGCTGTCTGCCGCTGTCGGTGCCGGGCGCGGTGCTCGCACTGTCGGCCGAGGACGTCCACCTCGGCGGCCGCGCGGTGGCCGGACTGCTGTGGCTGGCGGTGGGTTCGCAGTTCGTGGGCATGGTGGTCTGGTACCGGGGGATGGCCGCCATCGGGGTGACCAGGGCCAGCCAGCTCCAACTGGCCCAGCCGCTGCTCACCCTGGTGTGGTCGGTGCTGCTGCTCGGCGAGACGCTGACCCCCGCCGCCCCGATCGCCGCCGTCGCGGTCCTGGTGTGCATCGGGGTGACACAGCGGGCCCGGGTCCCGGCGGGCGTGGTACGGGCTTCCGGCCCCGGCCGGACGGGTCGGCCCGAAACCGTTGAAACGGGTCGGTCCGAAACCGTCGAAGGGGCCGGCCGGATCCCCGAAGTGGTGGACAGGAATCACTCCCCGGCGGGAGCAAACCAGGACAACCGGCCATAGACTGGCCTCAGGGATCGCATTGTCCTCAGCAGAGCATTGCCCTCCAGCGGACGGGAGGTCACGCATATGGAGGCGACCGTAGGCGACAAGCTGCTGGTGCACGGCAGGGTTGTCGGAATTCACGATCGTGTAGCGGAGATCATCGAAGTGCTCGGGGATAACGGGGAACCGCCCTACCGCGTGCGTTACGAGGACGACGGACACGAGTGCCTGTTCTCCCCCGGGCCCGACTCGGTCGTCCGCCACCTGGCCGCCGGACCCGGGCAGCGATAGCGGGTGTCCGACGGATCTTGACGCCTGCGGCGGATCTTTCCCCTCCCCGCCCCTTCCCGCTGCATCGATATGCGGCTCCGCCGCGTGGCAGGGGCTTCGCCCCTGGGCCCCGGGGTCTGGGGCGGAGTCCCGTACGC
>NZ_JBHYVB010000016.1:90226-94452 GCF_042750115.1 Streptomyces sp. NPDC059455 | reverse complement strand
CACCACAATCGGGGCGGCTGGGTCATAGGTGTATTAGAGACCGCGCCTGAGGCGTGCCGCCGGTCCCCGGACAACACACCCAGGTGGTGACTACAGCCGGTCGAGCGCCCGCTGGAAGGCCGCCGCGTGCTTGGCTTCGTCGGCGGCGGTGTCGCGGAAGAACCGGGCGGCGGCCGTGTCGCCGACGGCGGCGGCCTGCTCGGCGAAGCCCGGGTAGAGGACGGTGGCTTCGTCGCGTTCTCCGGCGATGGCCTTGCGCAGGTTCGTCTTCGTGGTACGGACCAGGCCGGCCAGGACCGCCTCGCCGGCGAAGTGCTCGCGCAACTCGACGTTGGCCGTGCCCTCGAACAGGCGGGCCAGGGCGGTGTTGCCGGTCTGCCGCGCACGGGCGGCGAAGAGCAGGTACTTGGCGTGGGCGAGCGCCTCACCGTGCATCGCGGTGTCGAGGTTGGCCTTCGTCCGGTCGGCCCTCACCTTCGGTGGCCCCGCGGGCACCGGCACCACGTCGGCTTTCGGCGGCGCCGGGATGGTGCCGCGACCGGTGGTCACGACCCTGAGGGCGGTGCGGTAGGCGTCGCGGTGGCGGCCTTCGTCCGCGGCGATCTCGGTGAACAGCTCGGCAGCCGCCCGGTCCCCGTCCGTGCGGGCCTCGGTCGCGAAGCGGCGGTACATGACCTGGTGCTCGTAGGTCTCGCCATTGATGGCCTGGCGCAGGTTGGCCGCGTTCGATCCGACGGTTCCGGCCAGGGCGGCGGCCTCGCGCAAGTGCTCGTTGAGCTCGGTCTGCGCCGAGCCGCGGAAGAGCTTGGCGACGGCCGGGTAGGACTGGCGGTCGGCTTCGGTGGCGAAGAGGCTGTATGAGGCGTAGGCGAACGCCTCCCCCTTCATGGTGGTGTCCAGGTCGGTGAGCATCTGCGGGCGCGGAGTCCGAACGGCAGCGTGCGTGGCCTGCTGCCCGTCGACCGGCACCGCGAGGGCCACGGCCGTGGCAGCCGGCGTGGCCGCTGTCAGCGTGCACAGGCCGACCACGAGCGTGCGTATCGAGCGACGGAACATGAGTCCTCCTTCGGGGCGCTTCTGGGTGCGAGTGCCCCTCCTCACGCCGCCCGCACGAACGCTCCACCGCCCCTGCAGCAACGCTTCCGAGTGAATACGCACAGTCATCGTGTGCCTTCCGCCGACGCGCCGCGCTCGGTTCTGACTGATGTAGTGGTGCGACGTCAGCGCCCGGAGCGCCCTGCGATGCCTAGATCGAGCACCATCACGTCATGCAGCACCGCGCCCTCCCACGGGTGCGCCTCCCCCACCTTGCGGTACCCCCACGACCGGTACGCGGCCTGCGCGGACTCGACGTCCGGTCGTGCGTTGAGCAGCACGCGCTCCGCCGTGGTGTCGGTGAGCACCGCTTCATGCATTCGGCGCGCCACCCCCAGACGGCGCCACGGGGCCCGTACGGCGAGCTCCATCAGCCCGAACGTCCGCTGCCCGTCCTCACGGCGCAGTTCGTCGTCCACGGGCGTCGTGAGCCGGTCCCACCAGCCGGTACTCGGGCTCAGCGGATAGCCGTAGGCGATGCCGACGGGCTCACCGTCGCCCGTGCGGGCGAGTGCGGCTGAGAAGGTCTTCTTGCGGACCTGTGAACGGAACCGCCGGAAGTTCGCGTCGACCGAGTCCGAAGTCTTGTCGTATGGCGGTTCGGCGAACGCCTCGGCATAGACCAGAGTGAACGCGTCCTCAGCCCGCGCCGCAGCGGCACCATCCATGCGCTCAACCATGATCGTCTCTGGCGTCGTCATCGGCCACCTCCTTTCGTTGTCTCGCGGATGCGCTCCACGGCGTCTCGCGCAGCGGGAAGGTTGACGCGCACGGCGATTCGCTCGAAGGTATGCAGGCGGCGACGCAACTTCGCCGAGGACACCCCGTTACAAGCGTCGAGTACGCCCATCATCTCGTGGCACGCCTCCTCCACCTCGTTCGTGTCGAACAGCGTCTGCGCGAGTCGGGCCCGGTACCAGGCGGTATTGCGGGTGTAGCCACCGCCGAGACCGGCAACCGCCGAGCCGCAGGAACGGGACGGCCCGCGTGAGCTGTCCTTTCCCGGTGTAGTAGGCCGCCGTCGCGTAATCCACCTCGACAGGACCAGCGAACCGCGCCCACCTCGGTACGTCCGTGTCCGTGTCCGTACGCCCCTGGTAGGAAACGGCTCGGCTCAGCGCACGGCCTGCACTGGCCGAGTCGCCCGAATGCGTCGCCGCACTGGCCTCACGCAGTGAGATCACCAAATGCACCGTGGCACCCGCGCCTGCCCGGCGGGCAAGGCCGTACGCGTTCTCGACAGCCGATGCCGCCTCCCACATGCGACCTGTATCGGCGGAGAGCAGGGAAAGCGTATTGAGCGCGCGAACTTGCAAGAGGGGCTCGTCGATGAGCTGTGCGGCTGTCATCGCCTCCATACAGGCGGCGCGAGCCTGTTCAGGGGGCCCACCGTCGTATCCGAACCAGGCGCGGTGACAAGCGAGTTCACAGAGCATGGTGTGAAGGTCACGGCCCACTCTGCTCATGTAGACGCTGCTGTTGAGCACGCGCGTGATCTCCTGCTCAAGCTGCGCGGCACGCGCCTTCGCGGGAATGCCACCCGACTGGTGATCAACGGCATAGAGATCGGCCAGCCGTGTGCGGAACGCCGCCACCTCACTCGCACCGACTCGCGGCCCTTGCTGATTCGGGAGGACCGCCGCCGCCGCGATCGCACCCGACCCCGCGACAAACGCTCGACGCTTCACCTCTCCATCGTCGCCGATCCTCTCGACCGTCGAATAGCGATGCGAAGGGACCTCGAATCCCATCTCGGCGAGCGGAAGGCCGAACATCGCCTCCAACACAGCCTGTTGGCTCGGATGCGGCAACGGCGGCGGCGACTCGCTCTCCCACCGCCGGAGCTGGCGGACGCTCACCGAGGCGTCAATGCCCAGCCGGGCGGCCTCGCGGGCGAACGCCACAACGAAGCTCGCCTGCGTGTAACCCGCCGCGCTGCGCAGCGATGCCAATGTGCCGAGCGTTCTGTCTGCCATCCGAGTCCCCCACCCACGCATCGTCCCCTCACCGTAGCGACCTCAGCCGTCCGGCATAGGCGGAAACGTCCGCCCAAACGTCCGGTCACAAACAGCCTGTGGCTCGCGCCAAAACGGTGGACTTGCACAAGACCCCCGCGACGTTGTGGGACGTCCGGGGGCGTGGCCCACCAGCTGACAGGAGCTGATGAACATGAACCAATTTATGACCAATACCCCCAAATGGGTGAGAGCGATTCTCGCCCCTCCCCGAGAGGCCGCCGGATGAACACGATGACCGGCCTTCGCTTATTGCCCTGGTCCGATCCGGAGGGCAGGCCGTGCTATCTGGCATCGGACAGCGACGACAGTCCCCTGAACCGACGAGCGGACCAGATCGAAGCACTCCAGCTGTCCATGGGGCTGGAGCTCCTCGGCCACGCTCGAGCCCTGTTGGGCGACCACAAAGCAGATACAAGAGAGCTCCGCTTCCTCGCGAACCGGCTCTGTGAGGCACTGCGCGACGCGCTGCGGGTGGCCGAGAGCAGAGGCAGACACCTGCCTGTCCACGACGAGGACGGCGACCGAGTGACGGAACGGGCCGAGCCGACTGGCGAGTAGCCTCAGAGAGGTTGTCGTCTACGCCCGGGTCCGGGAGGCGTGGATCGCGGGGTGCGGCGTGGCTGGTGCGCGAGGGGCACGCGGGGCGACTTACGCGAGAGCAGAAGGGGCGCTTCGTCGCAACGTGCTGGACCGCGCAGATGTACCGGAACTTCGAGGACCCGAAGCCCGGGTACGTCGCCGACTGGCGGGATCTTCCCGGGTGGCAGCAGGAGACCGACGCGGACATCTTCGAGGCGATCGAGAAGGACGCCGACTGACCGGGGTCAGGCCTCGGCGGCTTGCCTTTGTCGTGGAACGGCCCTGCCGGGCGTACTCGATCGGACGGGGCCGGGGCCACCGGCGGACAGCCGCGAACGCGGCGGGAGGGGGTGGGGTCGGAGGGGTGGTGCCCTGGACGCTTACGTGTATTTGTGGCGCCGATCTCCGGCCCACGCAAGTCCCCGGCCAATGGCGCCGTAAATATACGGTCCAGGGCGCCGCACCGGAGGCCCCGCCCCCGGAACCCACCACGAACAGCGGGCGCACCACCCACGCACCCGCACCACACCCGTC
>NZ_JBHYVB010000016.1:52877-90217 GCF_042750115.1 Streptomyces sp. NPDC059455 | reverse complement strand
AACCGCCTCTACTCCGGGGTGTGTCTGGGTTCGCGTGCTGCGGCCCGCCCGGGCCCGCCCCCGGGCGGGGGGGGGGGGGGGGCGCCCCCCCCCCGCACCCCGCATCCCGCACCCCGCACCCCGCGGAACCCTCACCCCTCCGCGATCACCACCGCCGACGCGACCCCCGCGTCATGGCTCAGGGAGACGTGCAGGCCCCGCACCCCCAGCCGTTCCGCGCACGTGGCGACCGTGCCGCGGACCGAGAGGCGGGGGCGGCCGCTCGGCTCGGTGAGGACTTCGGCGTCGGTCCAGCGCAGGCCGCCGGGGGCGCCCAGGGACTTGGCCAGCGCCTCCTTGGCCGCGAAGCGGGCGGCCAAGGAGGCCATGCCGCGGCGCTCCCCGCTCGGCAGCCACAGCTCGCGCTCGACGAACAGGCGGTCCGCCATGCCGGGGGTGCGCCGCAGCGCGTCGTCGAAGCGGTCGACCTCGGCGACGTCGATGCCTACGCCAATGATCACGGCGTCACCCGAGGGACCACTCGACGGCTCACTCGACCGTCACCGACTTGGCCAGGTTCCTCGGCTGGTCGACCTCGTTGCCGCGCGCCGTCGCCAGCTCGCACGCGAAGACCTGTAGCGGCACGGTGGCAACCAGGGGCTGCAGCAGGGTAGGCGTGGCGGGGATCTCGATGAGGTGGTCGGCGTACGGGGCCACCGTCTCGTCGCCGCGCTCGGCGATCACGATGGTGCGGGCGCCGCGGGCCCGGATCTCCTGGATATTGGAGACGATCTTGTCGTGGAGCACCGACCGCCCGCGCGGCGACGGCACGACCACCACGACCGGCACATCCTGCTCGATCAGCGCGATCGGCCCGTGCTTGAGCTCACCCGCCGCGAAGCCCTCCGCGTGCATGTACGCGAGCTCCTTGAGCTTGAGCGCGCCCTCCAGGGCGACCGGGTAGCCGACGTGCCGCCCGAGGAACAGCACGGTGTTCTTGTCAGCCAGGGTGCGGGCCAGCTCCCGTACCGGCTCCATGGTCTCCAGGACCTCTTCCACCTGGGTCGCGATCTCCGACAGCTCGCGGATCACGGAGAGGATCTCGTCGCCCCACTTGGTGCCGCGCACCTGGCCCAGGTAGAGAGCCACCAGGTAGCAGGCCACCAGCTGGGTGAGGAACGCCTTGGTGGAGGCGACGGCGACCTCGGGACCGGCGTGGGTGTAGAGCACCGCGTCCGACTCACGCGGAATCGTGGAGCCGTTCGTGTTGCAGATGGCCAGCACCTTCGCGCCCTGCTCACGGGCGTGCCGCAGCGCCATCAGGGTGTCCATGGTCTCGCCGGACTGCGAGATGGCGATCACCAGCGTCCGCTGGTCCAGGATCGGGTCGCGGTAGCGGAACTCGCTGGCCAGCTCCGTCTCGCAGGGGATCCGGGTCCAGTGCTCGATGGCGTACTTGGCGATCATGCCCGCGTGGTACGCGGTGCCGCACGCCACGATCACGACCTTGCTGACCTCGCGCAGCACCGAGGCCGGGATGCGCACCTCGTCCAGGCAGAGGTTCCCGGCCAGGTCGATCCGGCCGAGCAGGGTGTCCGCGACGGCCTTCGGCTGCTCGGCGATCTCCTTGAGCATGAAGTAGTCGTAGCCGCCCTTCTCGGCGGCGGAGGCGTCCCAGTCCACGTGGTACGGGCGGACCTCGGCCGGCGCCCCCTCGAAGTCGGTGACGGTCACACCGTCCCGGCGGGCCTCCACGACCTGGTCCTGGCCCAGCTCGATGGCCTCGCGGGTGTGGGCGATGAAGGCGGCCACATCGGAGGCGAGGAACGCCTCCTCCTCGCCGACGCCGACGACCAGCGGCGAGTTGCGGCGCGCCCCGACCACCACATCGGGCGCGTCCGCGTGCACCGCCACCAGCGTGAAGGCCCCCTCCAGCCGACGGCAGACCTGGCGCATCGCCTCGGCGAGGTCGCCGCAGGACGAGAACGACTCGGCGAGCAGATGCGCCACGACCTCGGTGTCGGTCTCGGAGGCCAGCTCATGGCCGCGCTCGGCCAGCTCGGCGCGGAGCGCGGCGAAGTTCTCGATGATGCCGTTGTGGACGACGGAGACCCGGCCCGCGTTGTCCAGGTGCGGATGGGCGTTGACATCGGTCGGGCCGCCGTGGGTGGCCCAACGGGTGTGGCCGATACCGGTGCCCCCGGTGGGCAGCGGGCGGTCGGCCAGCTCCTTCTCCAGGTTCCCCAGCTTGCCCGCCTTCTTGGCCGCCGCCAGCCCACCGTCGGCCAGCACGGCGACGCCCGCCGAGTCATAGCCGCGGTATTCCAGCCGCTTGAGCCCGGCGAGGACGACATCGAGGGCCGACTGCCCTCCCACATAACCAACGATTCCGCACATGGACGCAGCGTACGACCCCCGGCCCCGGCCCGGGGTGACCGACCCCACGCCTCGGCACCGGTCACTCGGGCGGTCCCTGGCATGACAATGAGGGGGTGATCACGTCAAGCGCGCGCGCGGCGCGCACCGTGCGCGGCCCGCAGCGGCGAAGCGGCGAAGCGACCCCGTACGTCGATCTGTCCCGCTCCGAGTGGAGTGCGCTGCGGGACAAGACGCCGCTGCCGCTGACCGCCGGCGAGGTCGAGAAGCTGCGGGGACTCGGCGATGTCATCGACCTCGATGAGGTGCGGGATGTCTATCTGCCGCTGTCCCGGCTGCTCAACCTCTATGTGGCCGCCACCGACAATCTACGCGGCGCGCTCAACACCTTCCTGGGCGACACCAAGCGGGGCCACGGTGCCCAGCCGGGTACGCCGTTCGTGATCGGCGTGGCGGGGAGCGTCGCGGTCGGCAAGTCGACCACCGCCCGGCTGCTCCAGGCGCTGCTGGCGCGCTGGCCCGAGCATCCGCGGGTGGAGCTGATCACCACCGACGGCTTTCTGTACCCCAACGCCGAGCTGCGCCGCCGCGGGCTGATGTCCCGCAAGGGGTTCCCGGAGAGCTACGACCGCAGGGCGCTGACCCGCTTCGTCGCCGATGTGAAGGCGGGCCGGGCGGAGGTGTCGGCGCCGGTCTACTCCCACCTGATCTACGACATCGTGCCGGACGAGCGGCTGACCGTGCACCGCCCCGACATCCTGATCGTCGAGGGGCTCAATGTGCTGCAGCCCGCGCTGCCGGGGAAGGACGGGCTGACCCGGGTGGGGCTCGCGGACTTCTTCGACTTCAGCGTCTATGTGGACGCCCGGACCGAGGACATCGAGCGCTGGTATCTGGGCCGCTTCAAGAAGCTGCGGGAGACGGCCTTCCAGGACCCGTCCTCGTACTTCCGCAAGTACACCCAGGTCTCGGAGGAGGAGGCGCTGGACTACGGGCGGATGATCTGGCGGACCATCAACAAGCCGAATCTGAAGCAGAATGTGCAGCCTACGCGGGGGCGGGCGACGCTGGTGCTGCGGAAGGGGCCGGATCACAAGGTGCAGCGGCTGTCGCTGCGCAAGCTGTAGTCCCCCGGCTACCGCTGGGAGGTGCCCCCTGGAGGGGCTGGATTTTCCAGCCCCTCCGGCGCAGAAGGAATTGCGCGGCGCGGGTTCTAGCCCAGGGCCGACTTCACCGCGTCCGCCAGGCGGCCCGCGACCGAGCGGGCCTGTTCGATGTCGGCGGCCTCGACCATGACCCGCACCAGCGGCTCCGTGCCCGAGGGGCGGAGCAGTACCCGGCCGGTCTCGCCCAGCTCGCGCTCGGCCTCGGCGACGGCCGCGGCCACGTCCGCGCTGGAGGCGACGCGGGACTTGTCCACGTCGGGGACGTTGACCAGCACCTGCGGCAGCCGCTCCATGACGCCCGCGAGGTCGGCCAGGGTGCGGCCGGTCGCGGCGACGCGGGCCGCCAGCAGCAGGCCGGTGAGGGTGCCGTCACCCGTCGTGGCGTGGTCGAGGACGATCACGTGGCCGGACTGCTCGCCGCCCAGGGCGTAGCCGTGGGACTTCATCTCCTCCAGCACATAGCGGTCGCCGACCGCCGTCTGGACCAGTTCGACGCCCTCGCGCCGCATGGCCAGTTTGAAGCCGAGGTTGGACATCACGGTGCCGACCACCGTGTCCCCGCGCAGCTCGCCCGCCTCGCGCATGGCCAGGGCCAGGACGGCGAGGATCTGGTCGCCGTCGATCTCGCGGCCCGAGGCGTCCACCGCGAGACAGCGGTCGGCGTCCCCGTCGTGGGCGATGCCCAGGTCGGCCCGGTGCTCCACGACGGCCGCCTGGAGGCGGGCGAGGTGGGTGGAGCCGTAGCCGTCGTTGATGTTGAGCCCGTCCGGGTCGGTGCCGATCGTCACGACCTCGGCCCCGGCCCGCGCGAACGCCTCCGGGGAGACCCGGGCGGCGGCGCCGTGCGCCCCGTCGATGACGACCTTGAGGCCGTCGAGCCGGTTGGGGAGGACGCCGACCAGATGGGCCACATAGGCGTCGAAGCCCTCGTCGTAGTCCCGGACCCGGCCCACTCCGGTGCCCGTCGGCCGGTCCCACGGCTCCCCGGAGGCGTGGGACCGGTAGGTGGTCTCGATGCGGTCCTCCAGCTCGTCGGCCAGTTTGTGGCCGCCGCGGGCGAAGAACTTGACGCCGTTGTCGGGCATCGGGTTGTGGCTCGCGGAGAGCATCACCCCGAGGTCCGCGTCCAGCGCGCCGGTCAGATGCGCGACGGCCGGCGTGGGCAGCACGCCGACCCGCAGTACGTCCACTCCGGCGCTGGCCAGCCCCGCCACCACGGCCGCCTCCAGGAACTCCCCGGACGCTCGCGGATCCCGCCCGACCACCGCCACCGGCCGATGGCCCTCGAAGGTTCCCGCCTCGGCGAGCACATGCGCCGCCGCTACCGACAGGCCGAGCGCCATCTCAGCCGTCAGGTCGGCGTTCGCGACGCCGCGCACACCATCCGTACCGAAGAGTCGTCCCACTGGTGTCCTCCGAAGTTACGAGCTGGGGAGCTGAAGCTTGCTTGTAGGTATACGCCCCCCAGTGGCGATAGCCGAACGCCCCGGAGGCACAGGTGGTGCCGCCGGGGCGTTCGGGTGAAGCAGCGGTGCCGCGATGGGCGTCAGCGCTTGCTGTACTGCGGCGCCTTGCGGGCCTTCTTCAGACCGGCCTTCTTACGCTCGGTGGCGCGGTCGTCACGGGTCAGGAAGCCGGCCTTCTTGAGGGGGCCGCGGTTGTTGTCCACGTCCGCCTCGTTCAGCGCCCGGGCGATGCCCAGACGCAGCGCCCCGGCCTGGCCGGAGACGCCGCCGCCCGAGATGCGGGCGATGACGTCGTAGCGGTCGTCCAGCTCGAGCACCTTGAAGGGCTCGTTGACTTCCTGCTGGTGAACCTTGTTGGGGAAGTACTCCTCGAGAGTACGCCCGTTGATCTTCCACTGCCCGCTGCCCGGCACGATGCGGACACGCGCCACGGCGTTCTTGCGGCGCCCGGTGCCGGCGGCAGGCTGCGGGTCACCGAAGCGGGAAGCGAGCGACTCGGAGGTGTACTCCGACTCGACCGTCTCGACGCTCTCGGTGGTGTACTCCTCGACATCGAGGGGGGTCTCGGCGGTGGTCTCGGCCACGATGCTCCTCAGATTCTCTTCGTCGTAAGGGGTGGCCGGGACTACTGCGCGACCTGGGTGATCTCGAACGGAACCGGCTGCTGAGCGGCGTGCGGGTGCTGGTCGCCCGAGTACACCTTCAGCTTCGAGAGCATCTGACGGCCCAGGGTGTTCTTGGGGAGCATGCCCTTGATGGCCTTCTCGACGGCCTTCTCCGGGCTCTTCTCCAGCAGCTCGTCATAGCGGATGGAGCGCAGACCACCCGGGTAGCCGGAGTGGCGGTACGCCATCTTCTGGGTCCGCTTGTTGCCGGAGAGGTGCACCTTGTCGGCGTTGATGATGATGACGAAGTCACCAGCGTCGACATGCGGCGCGTACACCGGCTTGTGCTTGCCCCGCAAAAGGGTGGCGGCCTGGGTGGCCAGACGGCCCAGAACCACGTCGGTGGCGTCGATGACATGCCACTGACGCTGAACGTCGCCGGGCTTGGGGCTGTACGTACGCACGGTCGTAGCCTTCGCTTCTTCAGTGAGTGGAGTCTCCCCGGGCCCGCGAGGGCCGGGAGGACAGGTCCGGACAAGGCCACCCGGACGATCACGACAGCCTTGGCCGCACCTCGGTGACGCATGCCGAGTGCTTGCCGCTGGTCATCGGCCCGGTGGACCGGCGTAACGGCCTCTCACGTGAGAACGAGCAAGCCAATACGCATAACGAACTGGCAGAATACCGGCCCGCCCCCACCCGGGTCAAAACGCCCCCACACGCCTCACGCGAGGCGTGGCCACCGCCGGAGGCGCCTGCCCGCGGCCGGGTCGGGGCAGAGGCGGCGTAGGACCCTGAGGGCTCGCGCGGCGTGATGGGGCCCGCCGGTGGGTCCATCCTGTCACCCGGCCGGTCTAAGATGCGCGCCATGAGCTTTGGGCAAGGGGGGCCTTATGGGCCCGGGGGTTCTCAGCCGCCTCAGCCGTCGACGCCGGACTGGGCGGCGCTCGCCGATCAGTCCGCCGCGCGCAACCGCCGCCGCAAGTTGCTCTTCATCGGGGGCGGGGCGCTGGCGACCGCCGCCGTCGCCGCGATCGTCGCCACCGCCGTGGTCAGCAGCGGCCACAAGGACAGCGGTGGGGGCGATTCGGCCGGTGGGCTGCCCACCCCGCAGGATCTGCCCAGCGAGTCGGCGACGCCCGAGCCGACCTTCTCCGATGTGGCCCCGCCCGCGCCACCGAAGCCGCTGGACATCATCTCCAGCGCCCGGCGGGACAAGGCGCCGCTGAGCGCGGGCAGCCTCTTCCCCGACAAGCGCGCCGCGAAGGACGACCGCTCGTACACCAAGGCGGCGTCCGCCTCCACCACCAGTTGCTCGGCCGCCACCCAGGGGGCGCTCGGCCCGGTCCTGGTGAACAACGGCTGCCGCAAGCTGCTGCGGGCCACCTTCACCCGGGACGGCGTCGCGGTGACGGTCGGCGTCGCCGTCTTCGACGGCAAGGCGGCGGCCGAGAAGGCCAAGGACGGGTACAAGCCGAACATCGCCTCGCTCTCGGGCGGGGGCGTCACCTTCTGCCGCCGGACGGCCTGCCAGAGCTCGGCGAACGCGATCGGGCGGTACGCCTACTTCACGATCTCCGGCTATACGTCGGGGAAGGCGGTCACGTCGTCGGACACCGCCACCCTCCAGGCCGGCCGCGATGTGGCCGACTACACCTTCCGCCGGATCCTGGCCCGGGGCAGTGCCCAGGCCTCGGCGGAGGCCGCCCCGGCCGCCTCCGCCACCAACTGAGACCGGGCCGCCGGGCGGGGCCGCGGGCGGAAAACCGGGCCGCCGGGCTTAGGACGCGGCGCCCTTCGTGGCCTTCGCCACCTTCGCCACCTGGGCGTCCACCAGCGCGGCCGGGATCTCGGACTTCGCCGGGTCCGCGATGTTCACCCCGAAGAACACCGTCACCTGCGGCCCGGTCCGCACGACCGTGAACTTGATGACGGCCTTCTCCTTGCCCGCGTCATGCAGGCTGAAGGACACCGCCTCGTCCCCGGCCTTCGGCGCGTCCAGCGGTGTCACCTTCTTGACGTCCGCCTTCCCGCCCGAGCCGTCCTCGGCGGGGAAGCCGCCCTGGCAGGCGGTGACGGCCTCGCGCAGGTCCTTCACCGTGCGCTCGGCGTCGCCCGGTCCGTAGGAGGAGATCCGGATCAGTCCGGTGCCGCCGACCTTCGCCTTGGTGAGGTCGGTGGCGTAGGCGCGGTGGACGCTGGCCTTGGGGGCCGGGTCGTACCGGCTCCCCATCAGCGCGGCCATCGGCCGGCACGCGGCCTTGCCGGTCTTGGCCGAGCCGCCCTCGCTGACCTCCTTGTCCGTCATCTTCTGCACTTCGAGCCCCTTGACCTCGCCGTTGGTCAGGGCGGCCCGCTCCAGGGCGGACGCGGACAGGGGCTTCGCCGCCGGGTCGGAGCTCGCGGCCCCGTCCCCCTGCGAAGCGCCGTCGGTCTGCTTGGCGCTGTCGGCCTGCTTGGCGCCGTCCGCCTTGCCGTCGCCGGAGTCGCTGCCGCATCCGGTCATCAGCCCCAGCGCCGCCACCACCGCGATGGCGGCGCCCACGGTCCGTTTCGTACCGGACTCGTTCATTTCTCTGTCCACCCCTGGTCGGTATCGGGCCCGTACGGCCTCCGCACGGACACCCCGCAGACTCCCAGAACCCGGGGAAGGTTGTAATGCCTTTCCCAAATGTGGTGGATCCCATATCACCACACGCATAAGCAACCTTCGCGGCCCCAGCCAGTCTTACCGACCGATCGGTCCTTACTGACTCCATACCGGCATCACACCGGCCCCATATCGGCCCAATGCAGCATGGTTCGGAGTCAGGACGAAGCACGGCCTCGGAGGGGAGGGCACGTCGCGGCAGTTCGACCCCGCCGCGCGTACATCACCATGAAGATTTCTTTCCTGCTCCACAACGCCTATGGCATCGGCGGAACCATCCGGTCGACCTTCAATGTGGCCGGGGCGCTCGCCGCCCACCACACCGTGGAGATCGTCTCCCTGATCCGCACCATCGAGGTCCCGAACCTCCCCCTCCACCCCGCCGTGCGGCTCAGACCCCTGATCGACCTGCGCCCCCACGAGGACCCGCCCCGCGCCGGGCGCCACGCCGTCGACCTCGGCCATCCGCTGCTGACCCGGCCCAGCGCCCATATCCCCGCCGCCGAGGCCAGGGGCACCACCAACTTCAACGCGCTCACCGACGAGCGCGTCGCCGAGTACCTCGACCGCACCGACGCCGATGTCGTCATCGCCACCCGCCCCGGCCTGGTCATCTACCTCGCCGCACTCGGCCGCACCGGCCGCTTCCTGCGGATCGGCCAGGAGCACCGCCTCTACGGCACCCACCGCGCCGAGATCCGCGCCGCCTGCGACGCCGCCATACCCCAGCTCGACGCGTACACCTCCGTCTCCGAGGCCGACGCGGCCACCCACCGGGCCCATCTCCCCGGTGTCACCACCCGGCTGACCGCCCTGCCCAACGGGGTGCCCGCCACCGGGATCGAGCCCTCCGACGGCCGCGCCAAACTCGTCGTGGCCGCGGGCCGGCTGATCCCCGTCAAGCGCTACGACCTGCTGGTGGCCGCCTGGGAGACGGTGGCCGCCAAACACCCCGACTGGCGGTTGCGCATCTACGGCCGCGGTCCCCAACTCCCCGCGCTGCGCCGCCAGATCGACGAGCTCGGGCTGGCCGACCAGATCACCCTGATGGGCGCCCACTCCCCCATCGAGACCGAGTGGGCCAAGGGCGCGATCGCCGCCGTCACCTCCCGCGAGGAGTCGTTCGGCATGACGATCGTCGAGGCGATGCACTGCGGGGTGCCCGTGGTCGCCACCGACTGCCCGCACGGTCCGGGCGAGATCATCACCGATGGCCGGGACGGTCTGCTGGTGCCGGTGGGCGACGCGGACGGGATCGCCAAGGGGCTGCTGACCCTGATCGAGGACGACGAACTGCGCCGCTCGATGGGCGAGGCGGCGCGGATCGCGGCGGAGCGATACGCGCCCGAGCGCGTCGCGGCCGGCTACGAGCGGCTCATCGAGGAGCTCCACACCGCCCGTGGCACCGCCGCCCCGGCCCACCGGCGCCGTACGGCCGCGCCGCTACGGGGCCGGCCGGCCGGAGCGCCGCTGGCCGGCACCCTCAAGGACGCGGTCAAGCAGCTGATCCGCAAGCCCCTGCGGCCCGTCGCGTCCTGCCGGGTCACCGCCGAGGGCGATCTGTCGGTGCTGCTGGAGCCCGCCGGTCTGCACGGCGGCGACCTCGAACTGACCGTCACCCGCCGCAAGAGCGACGAGCCCCCCATCCACGTACCGCTGCTGCCCCCGGATCGCGCCGCGCCGTCCGCGCCCTGGACGGCCATCCTCGACCGCGCCACGCTCGACCTCGACGAGGGCCGCTGGGATCTGCATGTGGTACGCCCCTCCGACGGTGTCCGCCGCCGGGTCGGCTGCCGCTTCGCCGAGGGGCGCGGGCTGCTGGGCCTGGAGCCGCTGCCCGGCTCCCCGTTCACCTGGTGGATCCCCTACTCCACCGTCGACGGCTATCTCGCGCTGCGCGCCTGGCGGCGCCCGGCCCACGCCGAGGCCCGGGTGATCCGCCTGGACGCCGAGGGGCTCGCCGTCGAAGGCACCCTGCACGGCGCGCGCTTCGGGCCCGACGCCGCCCCGACCGCGGTGGCCACCCCGTCCAAGGGCCCGGCCCGGCCGTTCCTCACCGGGGTCACGGCGCTCGACGGCGGACGGTTCCGCTTCACCGTTCCGTACGAGCGGATCCGGGAGGCCCGGGACGGCGAAGGGGGCGCCGCGGGCTGGACCCTGACGCTCCATAAGTCCGCCCGGGGCGGGACTCCGATCCGGATCGGACGCATCGTCGGCGACATCGTGGACCGCGACAAAACGGACCTCTTTCCGATCACCCACGGTGTCCGGCCCCACCTCACCCGCACCAATGACCTCGCCATCATCTCTGTCACCACAGGGAATTGAGGGACTCGGCCCAAAGGTGCCGTGTTTGCCGCCGAGATCACCGGTAACACTCGGTGATACCAGCCTCGAGCGAGGAAAATCTCTGCGGAAGGCACAACGATGTCAACAGTCACGCTCATCATCCTGCTGGCGGCACTGGCCGCCATGGCCGGCCTTGTGATCGCCCCCTCGGTGCGGCAGGGCCGCAAGGGCGAGCTGCCGGTCCGAAGCCTGCCCTCGGAAGCCAGGGAGCAGTACGCGGCGCGGTGGGCGGGCCTTCAGGAGCGGTTCGTGGACTCCCCCGGATGGGCCCTGCGCGAAGCCGACCGGCTGCTGGGCGCGTTGGCCGTGGACCGCGGCTATCCGGCCGAGTCCGAGGAGAAGCGGATGGACGCGCTGTCCGTCCGTCACCCCGGGGAGATCGACGGCTACCGTCGGCTGCACGCCATGGCGGCGCGGGCGCACGAGGGCGAGACGGCCACGGAGCGGATGCGGGAGGCGCTGGTCGCGGCGCGTCCCCTGTTCGAGCAGCTGGTCCGTGCCCAGCCGCACGACGAGCGCCCGCTCCCGCCTCCGGTCCCCCGTCAGCGGGACCTCCGGCGGGGCCGCCGTATCCCGCGGCAGCGCTTCGGCCCGGCCGCCGATCACTGACCGGTGAGCCGCACCGCCAGCGCGAGGGTGTCATCCGGATGCAGGATCACCGTGTGCATGTCCTCCGCGATGGCGCCGGGGACCTCCTCCGTCGGGCTCTGCAGATGCTTGTGCGCGGCCTCGATCAGGCGCTTCTCGCCCTCGATCGGGTCCCGGCGGCTCTCGGTGAGACCGTCGGTGTAGAGCAGGAGGAGGTCCCCGGGGGCCAGCCGCTCGGTCAGCGGGGTCTCGCTGCCGGGCAGCGGAAAGCCGATCCCGCGCCCCCGCGCCTCCAGATACCGGGCCGTCCCGTCGCGGCGCAGCAACAGCGCGGGCGGATGGCTCCCATTGGCCAGCCACAGCTCGCCGGTGGCCGGATCGATGCGGGCGAGCTGCACGGTGGCCATCACGGACCGGTCGAAGGGGCGCAGGATCTCGTCGGTGCGGCCCACGATCGACTCGAGCCGATGGCCCTCCAGGGCCAGGGTGCGCACCGCGTGGGTGACGTTGAGCGCGCTGCGCGTACTGGTCACCCCATGGCCCAGCGCGTCCACGATGGTGATGTGGACGGTGCCGTCGGGCAGCACGAACCAGTCGTACAGATCCCCGCCGGTCGGCGCGTCGGTGCCGGCCGGTTCGTAGTGCACGGCGAGTTCCAGACCGTCGGCCTTGATGGGTGCCGGGCGCAGCGCGTCCTCCAGCTCCCGCAGGGTCTGGCCGTGCGCGGTGCGCAACTGCTTGTCCCGCTCGTCGAGCTGGACGTAGAGCGCGAGCACCCCGCTGTTGGTCTCCGCGAGTTCGTCCTTGAGACGGCGGTGCTCGGAGGTGAGCGCGTCGGTGGCGGCCACGACCGCGCGCAGCTCCTCCGCGGCGAGGGCGTCCGCGTCGGGCGCCTCGTCCGCGGTGCCGGATGGGGGTGACGCCGGGAGGCGCCAGACCACCTCGCCCTCGGTCACCTCGTCGGGGGCCATCGGGAGATCCGCCGCCACTGGACCCGTATCGCCCGCCGGCACCGGACCCGTATCGCCCGGGGCCCGCAGCACCACCGTGAGCAGTCCCTCGGCCGGGTCGTACGCCCACTCGAGGCCCGTCTCCCGCCCGGCGCGCAGCGCCGCCCCGGCGGCCTGGGCGGCGGACAGCACAAGGCGCGCCCGGACCGCGGGGTCCAGGGCGTGCTCCCGGGCCAGCGCCCGAACGGCCCGGCTGAGCCCCGCCGTCGTGGCGCAGCTGAGGTTCCTCGTCGTCATGGAAGCCTTAAGGGGGACCTGGCCGCGAGCACCGTGGCGTCGTCGCGGACGCGACGATGCCCATGGGCGAGTGCGGCGGACAGCAGGGGCGGCGGAAGGCGGAGCACGGACGGGGGCGGGTCGAGCGACCAGCGGGCGTCGATACCGTCGCTGTGCAGCACCGCCATACCGCCCTGGGGCAACGGGAAGTCGTGGACGCGGGGGGTGGGCATCCCCCAGCCGACGATACCGGGCTGCCCGGTCAGCCGGTGCCGAACCCTGTCGTGGGTCAGGGCGAGGGCGCGGATGTTGCCGACACCGCAGTAGTCGGCGTGCTCGGCGTGCAGCCGCAGCACGCCCACGGCGGCCCCGCGGGTGTGCCGCAGGGCCCGGTTCATCCGGTTGAGCACCTCGGGCAGCGGCCGGTCGGGGTCGGCGTGGAAGGTCCGCAGCGCCGCCTGGGCCGCCTCGGCGGCGGGCTGACCGTGGCCCAGACCGTCCAGGACGACCGCGGTACGGGCGGAGTCGGTGTCGACGATCGCGCAGGCGTCGCCACAGCCCTCCTCCCCCTCGGCGGGCAGACAGACCGCGCCCACCCCCTGCCACCCCGGCCGCTGCTCGCCCGGCGCGGTGAGCCGGGCGCAGGCCCAGGTGCCCGCGTGGGTGCCGTCGGCGCTGCGCAGCTGGAAGTGGGTCGCCATCCGCTTGACGGCGCCGAGCCCGACCCCCAGGGTTCCGGAGGTGGTGTAGCCGTCCGCCAGGCAGCGCTCGGGGTCGTGCATACCGGGGCCACGGTCGGCGGCGAGGATCTCCACCCCGTGGCCCAGCGGCAGCGGCTGGACGTAGAGGGTGCCGTCGCTGGCGTGCTTGTCCAGGTTGGTCGCCAGCTCCGAGGCGATCACGGCCGCCTGGTCGGGCAGCGCCCCCGGCAGCTCGCACTCCCGGGCCACCGCGCGCGCCGCCTCGGCGGCCAGGTGCACGGCGCTGCGGTGGTCGACGCGCACCTGGACGGTGGGCGCCGTGAACGTATGGGTCACCGGACCGTCCAGCGGGTGGCGACCACCACGGTGCCCTCACCCGGGCCGGTGCGCACCGAGAACTCGTCCATCAGCCGCCGGGCGCCACCCAGCCCGTGGCCCAGGCCCGAGCCCGTGGTGAAGCCATCGGTGAGCGCCGCGTCGAGGTCGGCGATCCCCGGCCCCTCGTCCTTGACGACCAGCCGCAGCCCCCGGCGTCCGCGGGGGTCGCGCGGGTACTCCAGGGTCACCGTGCCGCCGCCCCCGTGGACAAAGGCGTTACGGGCGAGTTCGCTGGCGGCCGTGACCACGCGGGTCTGGTCCACCAGGCCGAAGCCCACCTCGACGGTGGCCGCGCGCACGGCATGGCGGACCGTCAGCAGATCCTCCTCCGTGCGCACCGGGTACGTGGCCGGCGCGGGCGGGCGCCGGCCATCCGTCCGCGGGGGCCGCTTGGGACCGCGGGAGGCGAGGGTGAATTCACCGGGCAGTGCCACGTCGGGCCCCTTCCAGGGGCTGTGAGGCCTGTCGCCACCCCAGCGCGGCCAAGCCCTGCTCCGGATTGAGTGCGGTCTCCACGCCGACGAGCTCGATCCCGAGCTCCACCAGGGTGATCGCCACCGGCGGTCGCATCCCGGCCACGATCACCCGCGCCCCCAGCAGCCGGGCCACCGTGGTCAGCTCCATCAGCGTCCGGGCCACGAAGGAGTCGATGACCTCCAGCCGGGAGATGTCGATGAGCACCCCACGGGCGCCCTCGGCCGAGATCCGCTCGGTCAGCTCCTCGGTGAAGGCGATGGCGGCCCGGTCGTCGAGTTCATTGAGCAGGCCGGTGACCAGGACGTCTCCCAGTCGCAGAATCGGAACGCCGGGCTGGCGATAACCGGTCACCGACCGTCTCCTTCGTCACCGTCGGGACCGGGCCCGTCGATCAGCTTGATCGCGGCGGCCAGCGCGTCGGCCAGCGTCGCCCGCGTGAGGATGGTGGACAGATCGATGCCGAGCTGGGCGATGGTCTGGGCGATCGAGGGGCGCACCCCGCTGATCACACAGTCCGCGCCCATCAGCCGCACCGCGTTCACGGTCTGCATCAGATGCTGGGCGACGGCGGTGTCCACCGTCGGCACACCCGTGATGTCGATGATCGCGACCAGCGCCTCATGGTCCTGGATGGCCTGGAGCAGATTCTCCATCACCACCTGGGTCCGGGCGGTGTCCAGCGTGCCGATCAGCGGCACGGCCAGCACCTGCCGCCACAGCCGCACCACCGGCGTCGACTGCTCCATCAGCTGCTGGCTCTGCCGGCGGATGATCTCCTCCCGGCCCTCCACATACATCTCGAAGGACAGCGCCCCGGCCACATCGAGCAGCCGGTTCATGAAGACGGCCGAGGCGAAGAGCTCCTCGGCGTCCCGGGTGTCCCGCTGCACCGCCTTCAGCAGCGCCTCCTTGAGCGCCAGCACCGCGAGCGAGGTCGCCGTCGGCGTGGCCCCGGCCCGCGCCCGGCGCAGCGACAGGCCGACCACGGCCTCGTGCAGCCCCGGGCTGGAGGTCACCACACGGTCCACCGGCACACCGCTCTGCAGTCCCGGGACCAGCGCCTCGATCAAGGCGTCGGCCTCCTCGCGGAGTTCGGCCTCCCCGATGTCGGTGTCGAGCAGGGCCTGCTCCATCTGCAGCTCGACCCAGCGATCGGCGATCTCCTCGCCGCGCTCATGAAGCGCCCTGGTCAGGCGCTCTCGCACAGCGGCCTCGCTGGTAGTCACGCGGTTCCCTTCGCGGTCGGCGACCGTTGTCGGTTGGCAAATTTTATCGATCTTCCGGGAGCCCCGGAAGCCGCATCATGCCGATCGCCGCCCCGCCGTGACCTGTTCTCGCCCCGCCGTTCGCACACGATGCGCGTGGCGAGTACCCCGTGATCGCCCGCCCACACCCACCCACGCGTCAGCAGCAGCCGGAACCGATCGCCGTCGCGCCGGGCAGGGAGCGCTTGTTGCGGGACTCGCGGTTACGGGCCGCGAGTTGGCCGTCGGCCGGGTAGCCGACCTCTTCCAGGGTCAGGCCATGGGGGCGTACGACATGGACGGCGGAGTCGCGCAGCCCGGCGGAGAGCACCTTGGCGGGCCAGTCCGGGGGACGGTGGCCGTCGCCGACGAAGAGCAGGGCGCCCACCAGCGAGCGCACCATGTTGTGGCAGAAGGCGTCCGCCCGCACCGTGGCCGTGATCACGCCGTCCGCCCCGCGCAGCCAGTCCAGCCGCTGGAGGGTGCGGATGGTGGTGGCGCCGTCGCGCTTCTTGCAGTACGCGGCGAAGTCGTGCTCCCCCAGGAGCCGTTCGGAGGCCGCGTTCATGGCGTCCACGTCCAGCGGCCAGTCGTGCCACAGCACATGGCCGCGCAGCAGCGGGTCGACCCCGCCGGGGTGGTCGGTGACCCGGTAGGCGTAGCGCCGCCAGATCGCGGAGAAGCGGGCGTTGAACCCGGACGGGGCCTCGGCGACCTTCCAGACCCTTACGTCATGGGGCAGCCGGCCGGCCAGCCGCCGCGGCAGCCTGTCCCGGTGCTCGGCCCACAGCGCCTCGGGCAGATCCACGTGCGCCACCTGGCCGCGGGCGTGGACCCCCGCGTCGGTGCGGCCCGCGACGGTCAGCTCGAAGGTCTCCGCGGAGCGCGTCACCGTCCGCAGCGCGCTCTCCAGCTCGCCCTGTACGGTGCGCCGCTCGCGCTGCTTGGCCCAGCCCGAGAAGTCCTTGCCGTCGTAAGCAAGATCCAGCCGGACCCGTACGAAACCGGGCGCCGCTTCGTCACTCACCCAACCGTTCCTCTCCATGCGGAACGGGCCCGCTCCCAGAATCTGGGGGCGGGCCCGTCCGTACGACGAAAGCCGTCGGAACGCCTCAGGCGTCCTTCGACTCCTCGGCCTCGGCCTCGGCCGGAGCCTCGGCGGCCTCGGCGGCCGGGGTCTCCTTCTTGAGGTCCGCGACGGCCTGGTCACCGGCAGCGTCCTTGGCGGTGCGCTTGGTGGCCGCCTCGGCCTCGCCCACGGCCTCCTGCTGCACGGTCAGCGCCTCGACCAGCTCGATGACCGCCATCGGGGCGTTGTCGCCACGACGGTTACCGATCTTGGTGATGCGGGTGTAGCCACCCGGCCGGTTCTCGTAGCGCGGCCCGATCTCGGTGAAGAGGGTGTGCACGACGCTCTTGTCGCGGATGGTCTGGAGCACCAGACGGCGGTTGTGAAGGTCGCCCTTCTTCGCCTTGGTGACCAGCTTCTCCGCGACCGGGCGCAGGCGGCGGGCCTTCGCCTCGGTGGTGGTGATCCGGCCGTGCTCGAACAGCGCGGTGGCGAGGTTCGCCAGCAGGAGCCGCTCGTGCGCAGCGCTGCCGCCCAGACGGGCGCCCTTGGCGGGCTTCGGCATATGTATCTCCTAGATGTCTGCACCGGCCGTATCAGGTACCGGTGTCAGTGGACAAAATCCAGCCCGTCCGGCGATTGAGGACAAGCCCTCAGCCACAGCGGACCAGCAGGTTCTAGTACTGCTCGGTCTCCACGAAACCCGCGTCCGCGTCGTCGTCGGCGCCGAAGGCGTCAGCGGCGGCGGTCGGGTCGAATCCGGGCGGGCTGTCCTTGAGCGCGAGGCCCATACCGGCCAGCTTCGCCTTGACCTCGTCGATCGACTTGGCGCCGAAGTTCCGGATGTCGAGCAGGTCCGCCTCGGACCGCGCCACGAGCTCACCCACGGAGTGGATGCCCTCGCGCTTGAGGCAGTTGTACGAACGAACGGTGAGCTCGAGCTCCTCGATCGGCAGCGCCAGATCGGCGGCCAGGGCGGCGTCCGTCGGGGACGGGCCCATGTCGATGCCCTCGGCGTCCACGTTCAGCTCGCGGGCCAGGCCGAACAGCTCGACCAGGGTCTTACCGGCCGACGCCATGGCGTCACGCGGCCGCATGGCCTGCTTGGTCTCGACGTCGACGATCAGCTTGTCGAAGTCGGTGCGCTGCTCGACACGGGTCGCCTCGACCTTGTAGGTGACCTTGAGCACCGGCGAGTAGATCGAGTCGACCGGGATCCGGCCGATCTCCTGGCCGACCTGCTTGTTCTGCACGGCGGAGACATAGCCGCGACCGCGCTCGACGGTCAGCTCCATCTCCAGCTTGCCCTTGCCGTTCAGCGTGGCCAGGACCAGGTCGGGGTTGTGCACCTCGACACCGGCCGGCGGCGCGATGTCGGCGGCGGTGACCAGACCCGGGCCCTGCTTGCGCAGGTACATCACGACCGGCTCGTCGTGCTCCGAGGAGACGACCAGCTGCTTGATGTTGAGGATCAGGTCGGTGACGTCCTCCTTGACGCCCGGCACGGTGGTGAACTCGTGCAGGACCCCGTCGATCCGGATGGACGTGACCGCCGCACCGGGGATCGAGGAGAGGAGCGTACGACGCAGGGAGTTTCCGAGGGTGTAGCCGAAGCCCGGCTCCAGCGGCTCGATCACGAACCGGGAGCGGAATTCGTCGACGACCTCTTCGGTCAACGAGGGACGCTGAGCGATCAGCATGGGCATTGCCTCCAGTCTTCGGCGCCCGCTATTTGACGCCGAACCCTTCAATGGTACGGGCGGTACGTGCCAAACGGCTCCGTACCGCCCGACCCTCACATCAGCCGGCTACGCCGGCGAGCCTCGCTACTACTTGGAGTAGAGCTCGACGATCAGCTGCTCCTGCACCTGGGTGTCGATCACCTGGCGCTCGGGCATGGAGTGCACGAGGATCCGCAGCTGCGACGGAATGGCCTCCAGCCACGCCGGCACGGTGCGCTCGCCCGCCTCGGCCTGAGCCACCTGGAAGGGGGTCATGGTCCGGGACTTCGGACGAACCTCGACGATGTCGTTCACGGTGACCCGAGCCGACGGAATGTCGGTCTTGACGCCGTTCACGATGAAATGGCCGTGGCGGACCAGCTGACGGGCGTGGTCGCGGGACTTGGCGAAGCCGGCCCGGTAGACCACGTTGTCGAGTCGGGTCTCGAGGATGCGAAGAAGGTTCTCACCGGTCTTGCCGGTCTTCTTGTTCGCCTCCGCGTAGTAACCACGGAACTGCTTCTCAAGGACACCGTAGATGCGGGTCGCCTTCTGCTTCTCACGGAGCTGCAGCAGGTACTCGCTGTCCTTGGTGCGCCCGCGACCGTGCTCACCCGGGGGGTAAGGACGGATCTCGATCGGGCACTTCGCGCTCTCGCACTTGCTCCCCTTGAGGAAGAGCTTCTGCTTCTCCCGACGGCAACGCTTGCAGTCGGCCCCGGTGTAACGCGCCATTGTTTCTGTTGTCTCCTACTTCAGCCGGTCAGACACGCCGACGCTTGGGCGGGCGGCATCCGTTGTGCGGAGTCGGAGTGACGTCCTGGATCGAACCCACCTCCAGGCCGGTGGCCTGGAGCGAGCGGATCGCGGTCTCACGGCCGGAGCCCGGACCCTTGACGAACACGTCGACCTTGCGCATGCCGTGCTCCTGCGCGCGGCGGGCGGCCGACTCGGCGGCCATCTGCGCGGCGAACGGAGTGGACTTGCGCGAGCCCTTGAAGCCGACGTGGCCGGCCGAGGCCCAAGAGATCACGTTCCCGGTGGGGTCCGTGATCGAGACGATGGTGTTGTTGAACGTGCTCTTGATGTGAGCGTGCCCGTGGGCGACGTTCTTCTTCTCCTTGCGGCGCACCTTCTTGGCGCCCGCCGTCCTGCTCTTCGGAGGCATTCTCGAAATCTCCCGTGGAGGTGGTCGGTCCTACAGCTCGGACCGCTAGTCAGCGTCCGGTGCGGACTACTTCTTGCCCGGCTTCTTCTTACCGGCGATCGCGCGACGCGGGCCCTTGCGGGTGCGGGCGTTGGTCGACGTGCGCTGGCCGTGGACCGGAAGGCCACGGCGGTGGCGCAGACCCTGGTAGCAGCCGATCTCGACCTTGCGGCGGATGTCGGCCTGGATCTCGCGACGGAGGTCACCCTCGGTCTTGATGTTGTTGTCCACGTACTCGCGGATCTTGACCAGGTCCTCTTCGCCCAGGTCCCGCACGCGGGTGTCCGGGCTCACACCGGTGTGGGCGAGCGTCTGCTGGGCAAGGGTGCGACCGATGCCGAAGACGTAGGTGAGGGCGACCTCGACGCGCTTGTCGCGCGGGAGATCAACGCCTGCGAGGCGTGCCATGAATCTGGCTCCAGATGGTTGTCGGAGGTCTTCCGCAGCACCACTCCCGGCCGCCGTACGGAACGGCGCCCGGGTCCCCGGCCTCCGACCGGGGGTGTCGTCCCCGCGAGGCGGGAACGGGTGACTGCGTATGTACGCAAAGTTATGACGTCGCGCGAAGATACTGCGAGTGGTGCAGGATTCCGGCCGGTGTGCGTCAGCCCTGGCGCTGCTTGTGGCGCAGGTTGTCGCAAATGACCATGACCCGGCCGTGGCGGCGGATCACCTTGCACTTGTCGCAGATCTTCTTGACGCTCGGCTTGACCTTCATGGGTGTGAGGTTCTCCGGGTCGTGAGATCTACTTGTAGCGGTAGACGATCCGTCCGCGCGTGAGGTCGTACGGAGACAGCTCCACGACCACCCGGTCATCGGGCAGGATGCGGATGTAGTGCATGCGCATCTTGCCGCTGATGTGCGCGAGGACCTTGTGACCGTTCTGAAGCTCCACCTTGAACATCGCGTTCGGCAGAGACTCGATCACGGTGCCCTCGATTTCGATGGCGCCTTGCTTCTTGGCCATGTCCTGCTTTCGGGATCGGCTACCTTGATCGGCTCGCGACATGCGGGAGGGCATGCGAGAGCCGACGTGTCAGTCTACGTCAGGGCATCCCGAAACACGAATCCGGTGCTTCATGCCCCGATTTTGAGATCTTTATGCCCACGGAGATCGTCAGACGGAGATCGTCAGGCCAGCGGGTCGGGCGCGGTCTCCACGCCCAGCTCGGCCAGCTTGGCCTTGCCGCCGTCCACGGCGGTCAGCACCAGCGGGCCCTCCTCGGTCAGCGCGACCGAGTGCTCCCAGTGGCTGGACCAGGTGCCGTCATCCGTCTTGACCGTCCAGTCGTCGGCCAGCACATGCGTCTTCGCGGTACCCAGGCTCACCATGGGCTCGATCGCGATGCAGAAGCCGGAGACCAGCCGGGGGCCCTTGCCGCGCTTCTTGGAGACGTAGTTCAGCAGATGCGGGTCCATGTGCATCTGGGTGCCGATGCCGTGGCCGCCGTAGTCCTCGATGATCCCGTACTTACCGGAGGCCGGGCGGGGCTGGCGGCGGATGTAGCCCTCGATCGCCTTGGAGATGTCGACCAGCCGGTGGCCCTTGCGGACCGCCGCGATCCCGGCCCACATCGACTCCTCGGTGACCCGGCTGAGCTCGTACAGCTCCGGGTCGTGACCGGTGCCCACGAAGGCGGTGAAGGCGGCGTCGCCGTGCCAGCCGTCCACGATCGCGCCCGCGTCGATGGAGATGATGTCGCCGTCCTTGAGGACGGTCTCCCGGTCCGGGATGCCGTGCACCACGATGTCGTTCACCGAGGTGCAGATGGTGGCGGGGAAGCCGCCGTACCCCAGGAAGTTCGACTTGGCGCCGTGGTCCGCGATGACCTTACGGGCGACGTCGTCCAGGTCCTTGGTGCTGGCGCCGGGGACGGCCGCCGCCCGCGTCGCCTCGTGAATGGCGGCGACGACCAGTCCCGCCTCACGCATCTTCGCGATCTGCTCGGGAGTCTTGATCTCCACCATGGATGCCTTCCGGGTCAGTCTCTGGTGCGGCGGTATGTGCCGTGGCGTATCTGCTCAACAGTACGGCCGCGACGCCCCGGACGGGGCATCGCGGCCGGTGACAGCCTGCGTTCGCTAGGCCGCCTTGGCGGCCAGGGCGTCCATCGCCCGCTGGGTGACCTCGGACACCTTGCCCAGCGCCGAGATCGTCACGACCAGGCCCTTGGTCTTGTAGTAGTCGATGATCGGCTCGGTCTCCCGGTGGTAGACCTCGAGGCGCTTGCGGACCGTCTCCTCGCTGTCGTCCTCGCGCTGGTACAGCTCGCCGCCGCAGACGTCGCACACACCCTGGACCTTCGGCGGCTTGTACTCCACATGGAAGGTGTGCGAGCTGTCATTGCGGCAGGTACGGCGGCCCGCGATGCGCTTGATCACCTCGGACTCGGGGACCTCCAGGTCCAGCACCGCGTCCAGCGAGACACCGCGCTGCCCCAGGTAGGTGTCCAGGGCCTCGGCCTGGATCTGGTTCCTCGGGAACCCGTCCAGCAGAAAGCCCCGCTGCGCGTCCTCCTGGTCCAGCCGGTCCTCCGCCATGCCGATGGTGACCTCGTCCGGTACCAGTTGTCCGGCCCGCATGTACTCCTGCGCCTGCTTGCCGAGGGGGGTGCCCTGGCTGATGTTCGCGCGGAACAGGTCGCCGGTGGAGATATGCGGGATCGACAGCTTCTCGGCGAGGTACGCGGCCTGCGTACCCTTGCCGGCTCCCGGAGGCCCGACGAGGACGATTCGCATCAGCGGAGGAACCCTTCGTAGTGTCGCTGCTGAAGCTGGCTCTCGATTTGCTTCACAGTCTCCAGGCCGACACCCACGATGATCAGGATGCTCGTGCCGCCGAACGGGAAGTTCTGATTGGCATTGAGCGTCACCAGCGCCACCGTGGGCACCAGGGCGATCAAGCCCAGATAGAGCGCACCGGGCCACGTGATGCGGTTCAGCACGTAGCTCAGATACTCCGCGGTGGGACGACCAGCCCGGATACCCGGGATGAAGCCACCATACTTCTTCATGTTGTCGGCAACTTCTTCGGGGTTGAAGCTGATGGCGACATAGAAGAATGCGAAGAAGACGATCAGCAGGAAGTACGTGGCGATGTAGATCGGGTGGTCGCCCTTGACGAAGTTCTGCGAGATCCAGGTCGCCCAGCCGGCCTTCGAATTCGAGAACTGGACGATCAGCGCCGGGATGTACAGCAGCGATGAGGCGAAGATCACGGGGATCACACCCGCCTGGTTCACCTTCATCGGGATGTAGGTGGACGTACCGCCGTACGAGCGACGGCCGATCATGCGTTTGGCGTACTGCACGGGGATCCGGCGCTGGGCCTGCTCGACGAAGACCACCAGGCCGACCATGGCCAGACCACAGAGGATCACCAGGCCGAACTCCAGCCAGCCGTCCATGATCTTGCCCTGCTGCTTGATGCTCCACATCGCGCTCGGGAAACCGGCGGCGATGGAGACGAACATCAGGATCGACATGCCGTTGCCGATGCCGCGGTCGGTGACCAGCTCACCGAGCCACATGATCAGCGCGGTGCCCGCGGTCATCGTGATGACCATCACGGCGGTGGTGAAGATCGAGTCGTCCCGTACGATCTGACCGCCGACCGGGCAGCTCTGGAAGAGCGAGCCGCTGCGGGCGGTGGCCACCAGGCCGGTGCCCTGGAGGATCGCCAGCGCGATCGTCAGATAGCGGGTGTACTGGGTGATCTTTCCTTGACCGGCCTGGCCCTCCTTCTTGAGGGCCTCGAGGCGCGGGATCACCACGGTCAGCAGCTGCAGGATGATGCTCGCCGTGATGTACGGCATGATCCCTAGCGCGAAGATGGTGATCTGGAGCAGTGCGCCACCACTGAACATGTTGACCAGGCCGAACAGCCCCTGCTGGCCCTTGGCGAGGTCCATGCACGTCTGGACGTTCTTATAGTCGATGCCCGGGATCGGGATATGTTGCCCGAGCCGGAAGAGCACGATGATGCCCAGCGTGAACAGCAGCTTCTTGCGCAGGTCGGGCGTCTTGAACGCCCGGGCGAACGCGGTGAGCACGGTGCCTCCTGCGCCCCCCGCGTCGCTTCGCGAGAGGTGACGGTCTTGAGGATCGACGGATACTTATCAGCCAGGACCCGCGCGGAGACGTACCGCGCGGAAGGTAACAACGCCAGCCACCTTACCGGCGACCCGGCCCCGCTTGGAACGACCAACCGGGGATGCCCCATATCTGGGGCACCCCCGGTCAGAAACGCACCGTGCTCAGACGAGCTCGGTGACGGTGCCACCGGCGGCGGTGATCTTCTCCTTGGCGGAGCCGGAGACGGCGTCGACCGTCACCCGCAGCGCCACGGAGACCTCACCGGAGCCCAGCACCTTGACGAGCTGGTTCTTACGAACCGCACCCTTGGCGACCAGGTCGGCCACCGTGACCTCGCCACCCTCGGGGTAGAGCGCGGCCAGCTTGTCCAGGTTCACGACCTGGTACTCGGTGCGGAAGGGGTTCTTGAAGCCCTTGAGCTTCGGGAGCCGCATGTGGAGGGGCATCTGCCCACCCTCGAAGCGCTCCGGAACCTGGTAGCGGGCCTTGGTGCCCTTGGTGCCACGACCAGCGGTCTTACCCTTGGACGCCTCACCACGACCGACACGGGTCTTGGCGGTCTTGGCGCCCGGGGCGGGCCGGAGGTTGTGGACCTTCAGCGGGTTGCTCTCCGCCATGTCAGTCGACCTCCTCGACCGTCACGAGGTGCCGCACGGTCTGCGCCATGCCGCGGAACTCGGGGCGGTCCTCCTTGACGACCACGTCGCCGAGCCTCTTCAGCCCGAGCGAACGCAGAGTGTCGCGGTGGTTCTGCTTGCTGCCGATGTACGACTTCGTCTGCGTGATCTTGAGGCGGGCCATGCTCACGCACCCACCCCGGCACGCGCCCGCAGCAGAGCGGCGGGGGCGACGTCCTCGAGCGGCAGACCACGACGGGCGGCGATCTCCTCGGGGCGCTGAAGGCCCCGCAGAGCGGCCACCGTGGCGTGCACGATGTTGATCGGGTTCGACGAGCCGAGCGACTTGCTCAGCACGTCGTGGATGCCCGCGCACTCCAGCACGGCACGCACCGGGCCACCGGCGATCACACCGGTACCGGGCGACGCCGGCTTCAGCAGCACGACACCCGCGGCCTCCTCACCCTGGATCGGGTGCGGGATGGTGCCGGCGATCCGGGGGACCTTGAAGAAGTGCTTCTTGGCCTCCTCCACGCCCTTGGCGATCGCGGCCGGCACCTCCTTGGCCTTGCCGTAACCGACACCCACGGTGCCGTCACCGTCGCCCACCACGACCAGCGCGGTGAAGCTGAAGCGACGACCACCCTTCACAACCTTGGCGACGCGGTTGATCGCGACAACACGCTCGACGTAAGCGGTCTTCTCGGCGGCAGCGCCACCGTCCCGCCGGTCCTTCCGGTCCCGCCGCTCGCCGCCACCGGCGCCGCCACCGCGGCGCTGGGGTCCAGCCATTGGATTTACCTCTCTCGTTTCCGCATTGCGTTGGAACCGGGGCTCAGAACTTCAGCCCGGCCTCGCGGGCGGCGTCCGCCAGAGCGGCGATGCGCCCGGCGTACTTGTTGCCACCGCGGTCGAACACGACGGCCTCGATGCCCGCGGCCTTCGCCCGCTCGGCCACCAGGGCGCCGACCTGCTGCGCCTGGGCGCTCTTGTCGCCCTCGGCCGCCCGGATGGAGCTGTCCAGCGTCGACGCCGAGGCCAGGGTGTGGCCCGCGATGTCGTCGATGACCTGCGCCACCATGTGCCGGTTGGACCGCGTCACCACGAGGCGGGGGCGGACCGGCGTACCGGAGACCCGCTTGCGGACGCGGATGTGACGCCGCTTGACGGCAGCGGCCTTGCGAGCGTTGCCCTTGGCAATCTTCACACCGTATGCCATGGCTTACTTACCAGCCTTTCCGACCTTGCGGCGGATGACTTCGCCCGCGTACTTCACGCCCTTGGCCTTGTACGGGTCGGGCTTGCGCAGCTTGCGGATGTTCGCGGCGACCTCGCCGACCTTCTGCTTGTCGATGCCCTCGACGCTCAGCTTGGTCGGGGACTCCACCTTGAAGGAGATGCCCTCCGGGGCCTCGACCAGGATCGGGTGGCTGTAGCCCAGGGAGAACTCCAGGTTGGAGCCCTTCGCCTGGACGCGGTAACCGACACCGCTGATTTCGAGCGCCTTGCTGTAGCCCTGGGTCACGCCGGTGATCATGTTCGCCACCAGCGTGCGCGACAGGCCGTGCAGGGCCTTGTTCTGACGCTCGTCGTTCGGGCGGGTGACAACGAGGACGTTGTCCTCACCCTTGGCGACGTCGATCGGCGCGGCGACGGTGTGCGAGAGAGAGCCCTTGGGACCCTTCACGGCGACCGTGCGGCCATCGATGGTGACGTCCACACCAGCGGGAACCTGGATGGGCAGCTTGCCAATGCGCGACATGTGCTTCCTCCGTTCCCTGGTTACCAGACGTAGGCGAGGACTTCCCCACCCACGCCCTTCTTGCCGGCCTGCTTGTCGGTGAGGAGCCCGTGCGACGTGGAGATGATCGCCACGCCCAGGCCGCCGAGCACCTTCGGCAGGTTGGTGGACTTTGCGTAGACCCGCAGGCCCGGCTTCGAGATCCGCTTGATGCCGGCGATCGAGCGCTCGCGGTTCGGGCCGAACTTCAGCTCGAGGATGAGGCTCTTGCCGACCTCGGCGTCCTCGACCTTCCAGCCGGTGATGTAGCCCTCCTGCTGGAGGATCTCCGCGATATGCGACTTGATCTTGCTGTGGGGCATCACGACGGAGTCGTGGTACGCCGAGTTCGCGTTTCGCAGACGCGTCAGCATGTCTGCGATCGGATCGGTCATGGTCATGATGGCCTTCGGCCTCTCTCGCCGGGGTTTCCTGTATGCGCCATCCCTCTCACCCGCTCAGTGGCGGGCACGGGTGCGGCGCGGGGACCTACGGCGTAGTAAGAATTCTGGGCGGCGAGCGCCCATCCGTTCCACTCTACGCGAGCGGACGGGTGGGCCTCGCCATCCATTTGCTTACCGAGAGCCCGGTACCAGCCCAAAGTTCCATCTTTCGCCCGCCAGGGCGTCCGTTGAGGGCGGTGGCGGGAGACGGGTGGGCTGGTTACCAGGAGCTCTTGGTCACGCCCGGCAGCTCGCCACGGTGAGCCATCTCACGGAGGCACACGCGGCACAGGCCGAACTTGCGGTACACGGAGTGCGGACGTCCGCAGCGCTGGCAGCGCGTGTACCCACGCACGCCGAACTTGGGCTTGCGGGCGGCCTTGGCAATGAGAGCCTTCTTCGCCACGGCTCACGCCTCCTTGAACGGGAAGCCGAGGTGACGCAGCAGGGCGCGGCCCTCTTCGTCGTTGGTCGCCGTGGTTACCACGGTGATGTCCATACCCCGGACGCGGTCGATCTTGTCCTGGTCGATCTCGTGGAACATGACCTGCTCCGTGAGACCGAAGGTGTAGTTGCCCCGGCCGTCGAACTGCTTCGGCGACAGACCGCGGAAGTCGCGGATGCGCGGAAGCGCGAGCGACACCAGGCGGTCCAGGAACTCCCACATGCGGTCACCCCGGAGGGTGACGTGGGCGCCGATCGGCTGGCCCTCACGCAGCTTGAACTGCGCGATGGACTTACGGGCCTTGGTGACGGCGGGCTTCTGGCCGGTGATCGTGGCGAGGTCGCGGATGGCGCCCTCGATCAGCTTGGAATCGCGGGCGGCATCGCCCACACCCATGTTGACCACGACCTTGGTCAGACCCGGGATCTGCATGACGTTCTCGTAGGAGAACTGCTCCTGCAGCTTGCCCTGGATCTCTTCGCGGTAGCGCCCCTTGAGGCGCGGTGCAGTGGTGGTGGCAGTCATCAGATGTCCTCACCGGTCCGCTTGGCAACGCGGATCTTGTTGCCCTCGTCGTCGAAGCGGTACCCGACGCGGGTGACGACCTTGTTACCGTCCTTCTCCACCACGAGCTGCACATTGCTCACGTGGATCGGGGCTTCGGTCGTCACGATGCCGCCGGTCTTCGAACCACGAGCGGTCTGTCCGGCCTTGGTGTGCTTCTTGACCCGGTTGACACCCTCGACCAGGACCCGGTCCTCGCGCGGGAAGGCCGCGATGACCTTGCCCTGCTTGCCCTTGTCCTTACCGGTGATGACCTGGACCAGGTCGCCCTTCTTGATCTTCATCGGTTACAGCACCTCCGGCGCGAGCGAGATGATCTTCATGAACTTCTTCTCGCGCAGCTCACGGCCCACCGGGCCGAAGATACGGGTGCCGCGGGGGTCGCCATCGTTCTTGAGGATGACGGCCGCGTTCTCGTCGAAGCGAATGTACGAACCGTCCGGGCGGCGGCGCTCCTTGACGGTGCGCACGATGACCGCCTTGACGACGTCACCCTTCTTCACGTTGCCACCGGGGATCGCGTCCTTGACGGTGGCGACGATGACGTCACCGATGCCCGCGTAGCGGCGACCGGAGCCACCGAGAACACGGATGCAAAGGATCTCCTTCGCGCCCGTGTTGTCGGCGACGCGCAGTCGCGACTCCTGCTGGATCACGTCTATCTCCTGATCGTCTGCCGGTTCCCGGCAGGGGCTGGATATATCCAGCCCCTGCCGAGCCTGGCGGAACTGGCCTGAGAGCTAATGCCCTCAGGGATTTACTTGGCCTTCTCGAGGATCTCGACGACGCGCCAGCGCTTGGTCGCGGACAGCGGCCGGGTCTCCATCAGGAGGACACGGTCGCCGACACCCGCGGCGTTCTGCTCGTCGTGCGCCTTGAGCTTGTTGGTACGGCGGATGACCTTGCCGTACAGCGCGTGCTTGACGCGGTCCTCGACTGCGACGACGACGGTCTTGTCCATCTTGTCGCTGACGACCAGACCCTCACGGGTCTTGCGGAAGCCGCGGTTCTGCGTTGCGTTCTCAGTCACATTCGTCTCGCTCATCAGGCGCTCTCCACCGTCTCGATGCCGAGCTCGCGCTCCCGCATCAGGGTGTAGATCCGGGCGATGTCCTTGCGGACGGCCTTCAGCCGGCCGTGGTTCTCGAGCTGTCCGGTCGCCGCCTGGAAGCGGAGGTTGAACAGCTCTTCCTTGGCCTCACGAAGCTTGCCAACGAGGTCCTCGTTGTTCAGCTCACGCAGCTCGGACGCCTTGATACCGGCCGCCATCACGACTCACCTGCCTCGCGCCGAACGATCCGGCACTTCATCGGGAGCTTGTGAGCAGCGCGGGTGAGCGCCTCACGCGCAGTCTTCTCGTTCGGGTAGGACAGCTCGAACATCACCCGACCGGGCTTGACGTTCGCGATCCACCACTCCGGCGAGCCCTTACCGGAACCCATGCGGGTCTCGGCAGGCTTCTTCGTCAGCGGACGGTCCGGGTAGATGTTGATCCAGACCTTGCCGCCACGCTTGATGTGGCGGGTCATCGCGATACGAGCGGCCTCGATCTGACGGTTGGTGACGTACGCCGGAGTGACGGCCTGGATGCCGTACTCGCCGAACGCCAGCTCCGTACCGCCCTTGGCCATGCCGGACCGCTTGGGGTGGTGCTGCTTGCGGTGCTTGACCCTGCGAGGGATCAGCATGGGGTCAGCTCTCCTTTCCGGCAGCGCTGGGCTCGGCGGCCGCGGCGGCGGGCGCCTCGGTCTTGGCGGCCTCGGGGGCGCCTGCCGACTGCTGCGGCTTACGGCCGCGGCCACCGCGCTCGCCACCACGGCGCTGCGGGCGGTCGCTGCCACCACGCGACGGGCGGTTGCCGGCGCGGGCGGCGGCGTTCTCGGCGCGGACCTCGGCGATGTTCTTCACATCGCCCTTGTAGATCCACACCTTGACGCCGATGCGGCCGAAGGTGGTCTTGGCCTCGAAGAAGCCGTAGTCGACGTTCGCGCGGAGCGTGTGCAGGGGCACGCGGCCCTCGCGGTAGAACTCCGAGCGGGACATCTCGGCGCCGCCGAGACGGCCACCACACTGGATCTTGATGCCCTTGGCACCGGCCTTCATCGAGCTCTGCATCGACTTGCGCATCGCACGACGGAAGGAGACGCGGGAGGACAGCTGCTCGGCGACGGCCTGGGCCACCAGCTGAGCGTCCACCTCGGGGTTCTTCACCTCGAGGATGTTGAGCTGCACCTGCTTGCCGGTGAGCTTCTCCAGCTCGCCGCGGATACGGTCGGCCTCCGCGCCGCGGCGGCCGATGACGATGCCCGGCCGGGCGGTGTGGATGTCGACGCGGACGCGGTCACGGGTGCGCTCGATCTCCACCTTGGAGATACCGGCGCGCTCCATGCCCTTCGTCATCATCCGGCGGATGGCGACGTCTTCCTTGACGTAGTCCTTGTACAGCTTGTCGGCGTACCAGCGCGACTTGAAGTCGGTGGTGATGCCGAGCCGGAACCCGTGCGGGTTTACCTTCTGGCCCATTACCGGGTTCCTTCCTTGCTGCTGACGACCACGGTGATGTGGCTGGTCCGCTTGCGGATCCGGTAGGCGCGGCCCTGGGCGCGCGGACGGAACCGCTTCAGAGTCGGGCCCTCGTCGACGTATGCCTCGGAGATGACGAGGCTGTCGGCGTCGGTGTGGTCGTAGTTGTGCGCGGCGTTGGCGATGGCGCTGTCCAGCACCTTGCCGACCGGCACGCTCGCGGCCTGCGGGGCGAAACGCAGGACCGCCTGGGCCTCCGTGGCACTCATGCCACGGATGAGGTCCACCACGCGGCGGGCCTTCATGGGCGTGACGCGGATGTACCGCGCCTGGGCCCTGGCTTCCATGGTTGTCCCTTCAGTGTCTGTCATGAGTCTTTTCCGCTGATCAGCGACGACGCGACTTGCGGTCGTCCTTCTCATGGCCGCGGAAGGTGCGGGTCGGCGCGAACTCGCCGAGCTTGTGGCCGACCATCGACTCGGTGACGAACACCGGGACGTGCTTGCGGCCGTCGTGCACCGCGATCGTGTGGCCGAGCATGGCCGGGACGATCATCGAGCGGCGGGACCAGGTCTTGATGACGTTCTTGGTGCCTGCTTCGTTCTGCGTGTCCACCTTCTTGATCAGGTGGTCGTCGACGAAGGGCCCCTTCTTGAGACTGCGCGGCATCTAAACCCGCTCCTAGCGCTTCTTGTTCGTCTTGCGGCGGCGGACGATGTACTTGTTGCTGGCCTTCTTCGGCGAGCGCGTACGGCCCTCCTTCTGACCCCACGGCGAGACCGGGTGGCGACCACCGGAGGTCTTGCCCTCACCACCACCGTGCGGGTGGTCGACGGGGTTCATGACCACACCACGAACGGTCGGGCGGACGCCCTTCCAGCGCATGCGGCCGGCCTTGCCCCAGTTGATGTTCGACTGCTCGGCGTTGCCGACCTCGCCGACGGTGGCGCGGCAGCGGACGTCGACCAGGCGGATCTCACCGGACGGCATGCGCAGGTGGGCCATGGAGCCCTCCTTCGCCAGCAGCTGCACGGAGGCACCCGCGGAGCGGGCGAACTTCGCGCCGCCGCCGGGCCGCAGCTCGATGGCGTGGAGCGTGGTACCAACCGGGATGTTGCGCAGCGAGAGGTTGTTACCGGGCTTGATGTCGGCGCCGGGGCCGTTCTCGATCCGGTCGTTCTGCTTCAGGCCACGCGGGGCGAGGATGTAGCGCTTCTCGCCGTCGGCGTAATGCAGCAGCGCGATGCGCGCGGTGCGGTTGGGGTCGTATTCGATGTGTGCGACCTTCGCCGGGACGCCGTCCTTGTCGTGACGGCGGAAGTCGATCACGCGGTACGCACGCTTGTGACCGCCACCCTGGTGGCGGACCGTGATGCGGCCGGCGTTGTTACGACCACCCTTGCTGTGCAGCGGGCGGACCAGCGACTTCTCCGGCGTGGACCGCGTGATCTCGACGAAGTCGGCGACGCTGGAGCCACGACGGCCCGGGGTCGTCGGCTTGTACTTGCGGATACCCATTTCTCAGTCCTCGGAAGATTCCGGACTTCTGGACGTTCCGATCTCCGTCAGGAGACCGGGCCGCCGAAGATGTCGATGCGGTCGCCCTCGGCGAGGGTCACGATGGCGCGCTTGGTGTCCTTGCGCTTGCCGTAGCCGGTCTTGGTCCGCTTGCGCTTACCCTGCCGGTTGATCGTGTTGACCCCGGTGACCTTGACCGAGAAGACCGCCTCGACGGCCTGCTTGATCTGGGTCTTGTTCGCGCGCGGGTCGACGATGAACGTGTACTTGTTCTCGTCCAGCAGCGCGTAGCTCTTCTCCGATACCACCGGCTTGACGAGAACGTCGCGGGGGTCGGTGAAGGTCTTGCTGGTGACAGCGGTCGCCTCACTCATCAGGCGGCGCTCCCTTCGGTCTTCTCAGCGGCCTTGGGACCAGCCACGAAGGACTCGAAGGCGGCCTTGGTGAAGACCACGTCATCGGAGACGAGCACGTCGTACGTGTTCAGCTGGCCCGGCTCCAGGATGTGCACCTGGGGCAGGTTGCGGGCGGACAGCCACGCGGCCTCGTCGCTCCGCTCGGCGATCAGGAGCACGTTCTTGCGCTCGCTGACCTTGCCCAGCAGGGACTTCGCGGCCTTGGTGGAGATCTCGCCGTCCACCACGCCGGTCACGACGTGAATCCGCTCGTGGCGCGCCCGGTCGGAGAGGGCACCGCGGAGCGCGGCGGCCTTCATCTTCTTCGGGGTGCGCTGGCTGTAGTCGCGCGGCACGGGGCCGTGCACGACGCCACCGCCGGCGAACTGCGGCGCGCGGGTCGAGCCCTGGCGCGCACGGCCGGTGCCCTTCTGGCGGTACGGCTTCTTGCCACCGCCTCGGACCTCACCGCGGGTCTTGGTCTTGTGCGTGCCCTGGCGGGCAGCGGCCAGCTGGGCGACGACGACCTGGTGGATCAGCGGAATGCTGACCTGCGCGTCGAAGATCTCCGCGGGGAGCTCGACGGTCCCGGCCTTGTCGCCTGCCGGCGAAAGGATGTCAATGGTGCTCATCGGTTACCTCAGGCCCCCTTGGCCGCGGTACGGACCAGGACGAGGCCGCCGTTCGGACCAGGAACCGCTCCCTTGATCAGGAGCAGACCCTTCTCCGCGTCAACGGCATGGACGGTCAGGTTCTGGGTGGTGACCCGCTCATTGCCCATGCGGCCGGCCATGCGCAGGCCCTTGAACACGCGGCCCGGGGTGGCGCAGCCACCGATGGAGCCCGGCGAGCGGTGCTTGCGCTGGGTGCCGTGGCCGGCGCCGAGGCCGGCGAAGCCGTGGCGCTTCATGACACCGGCGGTGCCCTTGCCCTTGCTGGTGCCGGTCACGTCGACCTTGACACCGGACTCGAACACCTCGGCCGTGACCTCCTGGCCGAGCGTGTACTCACCGGCGTCGGTGGTACGCAGCTCCACCAGGTGGCGGCGCGGGGTCACGTCCGCCTTGGCGAAGTGGCCCTTGAGCGGCTTGTTCACCTTGCGCGGGTCGATCTCGCCGAAGGCGATCTGGACGGCGTTGTAGCCGTCCGCGTCATCGGTGCGGACCTGGGTCACGACGCAGGGACCGGCCTTGACGACGGTGACCGGGACGACGCGGTTGTTCTCGTCCCACACCTGCGTCATACCGAGCTTCTCGCCCAGGACGCCCTTGATCTGCTTAGCCATCTCGCGCGTCACCTCAGAGCTTGATCTCGATGTCGACGCCGGCCGGCAGGTCGAGACGCATCAGCGAGTCAACCGTCTTCGGCGTGGGGTCGAGGATGTCGATGAGGCGCTTGTGCGTACGCATCTCGAAGTGCTCGCGCGAGTCCTTGTACTTGTGCGGCGACTTGATGACGCAGTACACGTTCTTCTCTGTGGGCAGCGGCACCGGGCCCGCGACCGACGCACCAGTCCTGGTCACCGTCTCGACGATCTTCTTCGCCGAGGAGTCGATGACCTCGTGGTCGTAAGCCTTGAGCCGGATGCGGATCTTCTGTCCCGCCATGGCTACTTCGTAGTCCTGTCTCTCGTAACGCTCTGGGACCCGATGGGATTCATGCCGTCCTCCACCTCACTCCCGACCCACGCGGTCGGGCGTGTCGCAGTCCTTCCCATAAATCTCCGCACGGAGATCCCTGATGAAGGGGGTTGCTGGGGGAGAAAGTCACCCACCGGGCGCCTGGCTGGGGCCCCGCTGACACTTCCCGGAAGATTCCCGTACTTCCGCCCCTGATCAGGGGCGACGAGTACTGTGGGACTCGCTTCCGGTCCTCCCGGCGGGAGGCGCGCAACATCGGCACTCAACCGAGCAACCTGGCTAGTGTGCCATATCGGCTGCTCCGGACGCCAATCAGGGGCCCGGAAGCGTACCCCTCGCGGGGCGCACTTCAAACTCGGCGCGCACCGGAGGCCGGGGCGCGGTGTCACACGCAGGTGTGAGATGCGGGATGTCACCCAATGTGACCCCGCGCACAACACGGCACAAGCCCCAACCGGTCACCCTCGCCACACGTCTCCCTCCAGGGGAACACACGACACACTCGCATCTCACTCCGGGGCACCGACATGCTCACGCGGCATGCGCGCGGCTGATTCACCCGCCCCGCCGACACCCCCTGGAAGCGCCCCCATGACCTCCACCGCGCAGGCCCCCGGCCCAGCCACCTCACCCCCGAGACAACGGGGGCGCACCACTCGGAGCGCCCGCCCCCGGAAGGTGGCGGTGGCACTGGCCACCGGTGTGGCCCTGATCGCCGGGGTCGTGTTCGCGTTACGCGACGACGGCGGCGGCAAGGGCGCGGCCCGCGCCACGGCCCCGGAAGCCCTGCCGCCCGACGCCATCTCGGCCACCTCCAGGCCCCCACGCCCGGGCTCCCCCGCCACCGCGAGCGGCGAGTTCGTCACCGCGAAGTCCTCCGGCGCGGCGATCGGCGAGGGAAGCGACCCGCGGCGGTTCAAGGTCATGGTGGAGAAGGGCACCGGGGTCGACGCGAAGCGGGCCGCGGCCGAAATCTCGGCGATCCTCGCCGACAAGCGCGGCTGGACCACCGACGGCAAGCACTCCTTCCAGCTGGTCGCCGACGGCCCCTCCGACTTCGAGGTGAAGATCGCCACCCCGGACACGGTCGACGAGATCTGCGGCGCCGTGGGCCTGGACACCCACGGCGAGGTCAACTGCGACGCCGGCTCCCAGATCATGGTCAACCTCAAACGCTGGAACACCGGCTCACCGGAGTTCTCCGGCCCCATCAGCGGCTACCGGGCACTGATCGTCAACCACGAGGTCGGCCACCGCATCGGCCACGGCCACGAGTCCTGCCCCGGGAAGGGCAAACGGGCACCGGTGATGATGCAGCAGATATACGGGCTCAAGGGCTGTGTCGCGAACGAGTGGCCCTACAGCGCGAATGGCAGGTACATCGAGGGCCCGGCGGTCCCGTGACGACTACATGTGATCGATCTGGGTCAGGTCGATGGACGGGATCTTCGACGGTGTGTCCACGGTGGCGTCCCTATGTGCGGCAACGGCGCTGGGCAGCTTCCTGGTGATCAAGCAGATCTGCGTGTCCCACGAGGCGGCGCGGAGCGGCATCGCCTCGATGCTCAATTACCACGTCATCGACCAGGCGTCAGGCGTCAGCGCTATGCGTCGGCGGTAGGCGTCTGCCCCGTGACGGCGATGTGTCCGATCTGTGACCGATACCTCCCGGCCAACGGACAACCTGTCAAGATCACCCACCGTCTCTTCACTCGGAGCAGCCGGAGACTACGCGCTGCCGAAGTGACAGGGTCACCAAATTGAACAGTCGATGGACATCGCGGGGGGCGCGGACCACCCGCAGGCAGACGCTCGCCGCGCTGGCAGCGCTCACCGCCGGGGGAGCCGTGGGGGTTGCCGGGGTCACCGGGATCGCCGGATGCGGGGCCGGACATTCGCGCGGCGCGGAAGCCGGGCCGGCGCGGGCCAGTGAGCCCGGGGCGGCGGAGCCGTTCACCTCGACGGTGGGCGACAAGCGGGCGCTGCTGCTGCAGATCATGGCGCACCCCGACGACGATCTGTACTTCATGAACCCGGACGCCGAGCATGTGCTGCGCTCCGGCGTCCCGGTGGTGTGCGTGTACGTCACGGCCGGTGAGGCCCGGGGGATCAACCATCGGGCGGGGACGCCGATCCCGCACGCCGACAAGGCCGCGTACTCCGCCTCCCGCCACCAGGGGTTGCGGCAGGCGTACGCGCAGATGATGGGGCTGAACCAGTTCGCGCCCTGGCAACGGTCGGTGCTGCGGCTGCCCGGCGGGGTCACCGCGGAGACCAACACCCTCGCCAACGGCACCCGCAGCGCCCGGCTGATCTTCCTCAACATCGCGATGCTGTCGGACGGCGGCGTACGGCTCCCCGCGCTGTGGGACACCCCGGGCACCGTGATGCGCACCCTCCTGGCCGCCGGCTCCCCCGTGGCGCACCCCAGCTCGTACGGCCATCGGACGCTGGTCGACGTGCTCGCCGGGATCATGGACCGCTATCGGCCCACGCTGATCCACACACTGGACCCGGACCCCGACTTCCAGGTGCACGACGTGCTGCACCCCAAGGACAACGATCAGCCGGGCTGCTCGGACCACCGCGACCACACGCCGGTCGCGCTGTTCACCTGGAAGGCGATCGCCCAGTGGGTGGCCGCCGCCACGCGGCGCGACAAGCACGCCCCGCGCTTCACCACCACCGCGTTCCGCGGCTACTACAACCAGCGCTGGCCGCACAATCTGCCGCCCGCGGTGCTCGCCCAGAAGGCGCGGGCGATCAAGTCCTACGGCGGTGCGCCGGACTGGGACTGCGGCAACGCGGCCGGCTGCGGCGACTACAGCCAGGGCGGGTTACGCCCGCTGCGGAACCGCAAGGGCTGGATCCGCTCCACCCACTACCGCTACCCCACCCCGCTGCCCGCCCCCACCACGGACGCCCAGGGGCGGCTCGTGGCGTACGGCGTGCTCGGCACCCAGGCCGTGCGGTGGCGCGAGACCGGGCCCGGCAGCGGGCGGTTCGGGGCGCCGCAGGGGCTCGGCGGCGGACCGCTCGCCCCGGCGCTCGCCGCGGTGCGGGACAGCGCGGGACGGCAGGTGCTGTTCGCCCTGCGGTTCGCGGCGCTGGCCGGGCAGGGCGCGGGCGACCTGCGCGAGATCGTGGTGCTGGAGCAGCGCCGCCCGGACGGCCCGTTCCGCGCCTGGACCGGCCTCGGCACCCCCGAGAGCGACCCCGAGCACGGCCGCCGGGTCGGCTGCCCGGCGGCGGTCGCCACCCCGGACGGCCGGGTGCACCTCTTCGTACGGACCGCCGACAAGAGCCTGGCCACCCGGGTACGGGACGCCGGCGGCCACTGGGGTCCCTGGCAGCGGCTCGGCGGCGCCGAGATCCAGGACGGGCTGACCGCGCTGCTGGACGCGGAGGGGCAGGTCCATGTCCTCGCCCCCGGCCGCGACACCGTCCACCACTGGGCCCAGGAGTGGGCCGGCGGCCCGGTCGCCCTGCGCCCGCCGTCCGGTCTGCCGCGCCCCGGCGGGGATCCGCTGGGCGCCGCGGTGGCGCCCGACGGCACGCTCGCGCTGATCTACCGCACCCCCACGGCCACCGTGCCCGCCGTCCACGGGAAAACCTCCCTCACGGTGCGGCACTTCGAGGGCTACGGGGCGATCGCCGCCCACACCGTGGCCGAACCATCCGGCCGCCGCGAGGGGAAGACGCTGCTGCTGGCCGGACGCGACCTGGGCGGGGAGGTCCAGGTCCAGTACGGCACCGGCCCGGACGCCAGACCGCTGCGCTCCCCCGGCCACCTGACCCCGGTCGGCGCCCCGGCCCTTCTGGCGGACGACGGCCACCAGGGCGTCTGCGTGGTGGGCCTGTCCCCCGACGCCACCCCCTGGATCTGGCGCCCCCGCCCCACGAAACGGACCTGACGGCCCGGCTTACCACCGGATGAGGCGGAGCCGGGGGCACCGTCCCCAGCCCGCGTCATCCGGCCCACGCCCCGGCGCCACATCCGGGTGGCGCCGGGTCTGCTCCCGGCCCCCGGCCGCGTCCCCTGCCTCGCCCGATTCGCGTTCGCCGTGCGGTTTCGCCGATGGGCGGGCGGCATGGGCGGGCCCCACCCGGCGTCTCG
>NZ_JBHYVB010000016.1:24595-52867 GCF_042750115.1 Streptomyces sp. NPDC059455 | reverse complement strand
CCCGCTCTCGCTCGCGGCGGGGTGGGTGGTGCGAGGGGGGGGGGGTCGGCGGGCGGGCGCCCCCCGCCCCGCCCGGGCCCAGGCCGCCCCCCCCCCCCGTCGGGTCCGGCGGTCGCCGGGGGTGCTCAGCGGCGGGCCGCGGCGGTGCGGCGGCCGGGTTCCTCCTCGAGCTCCTCGGGCTCCTCGGGCTCCTCCTCGGGCTCCTCATACGCCTCGGCGTCCTCGGGCTCCTCCGGCTCTTCGGCCTCGTCCGGCTCCCCGGCGGCCTCCGGCTCCTCCTCGTACTCCTCGTCGTACTCCTCGGGCTCGGCGCCTTCGGGCTCCTCCTCGTACTCGTCCTCAGCCTCAGCCGCCTCGTCCGGCTCATCGGCACCTCCCCCGGTCTCCTCGGCCTCCTCGGCCTCGGACTGCTCGCGCTCTTCCTCCTCCACGGCCGTCTCGTGGTCCTGCACGACCTCGCCGTCCCGGATCTCGCCGCGCCAGCCGTCCGTGGCCTCGCCACGCATCATGATGAACTTCCGGTAGAGCTTCAGATCGAGCCGGGCCCGTCGGCCCTGGGCCCGCCAGATGTTGCCGGTCTTCTCGAAGAGGCCCTTGGGGAAGTACTCGAGAACCAGCAGCACCCGGGTGAGGTTGTCACCGAGCGGGTGAAAGGTGACGACGCCCTTGACGGTGCCCTTCGCGCCCTCCGTGGTCCAGCTGATCCGCTCGTCGGCCACCTGCTCGGTGACGTTCGCCCGCCAGCTGCGGGTGGACTTGGCGACCTTCACCTTCCAGTTGCTGCTGGTGTCGTCGGCCTTCTCGACGCTGACGACCCCCTTGGCGAAGGTGCTGAACTCCTGGAACTGGGTCCACTGGTTGTACGCCTCGCGGACCGGCACCCCGACGTCGATGTCCTCGACGACCGTCACGCTCTTGGACTTGCCGCCCCCGCTCCTGGACTTACCGCCCTTGCCGAAGACCCCTTTGACCTTCTCCTTCAGCGACTCCTTGAGCTGGGACGTACCGGCCTTCGTCAGGGCCTGACCCGGAGACTTCCCCTCGGAGAGGGACTGCGCGCCCTTGGCGAGGCCCGAGCCGAGGCCGGAGATCGCATGGGTCGCCCGTGCCTGGACATAGTTCCGCAGCTCGTCCTTCAGACGGTCGGTGGCCGGATTCCTGACGATGTCGTCCTTGAGCCTGCCGAGCGTGTCAGCCATTGCGGCCCCCCGCGGTCCTGGCGGTCTTCTTCGCCGCGGCCTTCTTCGCGGTGGTCTTCTTGGCCGCGGCCTTCTTCGCCGCGCCGGAACCGGACGCCGCGGTCTTCTTCGCCGGGCGGGCCGGTGCCTTGGCCGCCGCCTTGCGCGCAGGCCTCGGCGGCTTCGGTTTCCGCTTCGGCTCGGGTTCCGCCTCGCCTTCCGGCGCCTCGGCGGGCTCCTCGTCCTCGCCCCGGTCCTTCTCGTCCTCGGCCTCGGCCTGCTCGTCTTCGTCCCCGCCCTCGCCGCGCAGCAGCGCCGTGCGCTCGTGCAGCGAGTCGGCGAGGCCGCTCACCCGGTTGGAGACGGCCTTGGTCGCGGCCTGCCGGGTGGCGTCGGCCAGCTCCTTGCGCACTTCCGAGTTGAGGCCGCTCAGCAGCGGCGCCTGGGCCAGGGACTTCTTCAGTTGCTGCGGATCCAGCGAGATCTTCTTGCCGGCCAGCAACATGCCCAGCCCGACAGCGAGTTTCGCCTTCTTCGTACGCCCGAGGAGGTAGCCCCCCACGACCGCGACCGCGATCTTGCCATTTGTCATCATCTGTTCGCTCCCGAAGTCGAACGCGGCTTCGATGTGGACGGCCGGGTACCCACATACGAAAGAGCCCCACCCGCCAAAGGCGAATGGGGCTCTTTGCTCCGGGGAGCGTCAGGTCACTTGTTGATCTTGGTGACCTGGCCGGCGCCGACGGTCCGGCCACCCTCACGGATGGCGAACTTCAGGCCCTCCTCCATGGCGACCGGCTGGATCAGCGAGACGGACATCTCGGTGTTGTCGCCCGGCATGACCATCTCGGTGCCCTCGGGGAGGGTCACAACGCCCGTCACGTCCGTGGTACGGAAGTAGAACTGCGGACGGTAGTTGTTGAAGAACGGCGTGTGGCGGCCACCCTCGTCCTTGGACAGGATGTACGCCTGGGCCTCGAACTCGGTGTGCGGAGTGACCGAGCCCGGCTTGATGATGACCTGGCCGCGCTCGACGTCCTCGCGCTTGATGCCGCGGAGCAGCAGACCGACGTTCTCACCGGCCTGGCCCTCGTCGAGCAGCTTGCGGAACATCTCGATACCGGTGACGGTGGTCGAGGTCTTCTCCTGCTTGATGCCCACGATGTCGACGTTCTCGTTGACCTTCAGCACACCGCGCTCGATACGGCCGGTGACGACCGTACCGCGACCGGTGATGGTGAAGACGTCCTCGATCGGCATCAGGAACGGCTTGTCGACGTCGCGCTCGGGCTGCGGGATCGACTCGTCGACGGCCTTCATCAGGTCGAGGACGGTCTTGCCCCACTCGGCGTCGCCCTCGAGCGCCTTGAGCGCCGAGACCTTGACGACCGGCAGGTCGTCGCCCGGGAAGTCGTACTCGGAGAGCAGCTCACGGACCTCGAGCTCGACGAGCTCCATGATCTCCTCGTCGTCCACCATGTCGGCCTTGTTCAGGGCGACAACGATGTACGGCACGCCGACCTGGCGGGCCAGGAGCACGTGCTCCTTGGTCTGCGGCATCGGGCCGTCGGTGGCGGCGACCACGAGGATGGCGCCGTCCATCTGCGCCGCACCGGTGATCATGTTCTTGATGTAGTCCGCGTGACCGGGGCAGTCAACGTGCGCGTAGTGACGCGACTCGGTCTGGTACTCGACGTGCGCGATGGAGATCGTAATACCGCGCTGGCGCTCCTCAGGAGCCTTGTCGATCTGGTCGAAGGCCGAGGCCTCGTTCAGGTCCGGGTACGCGTCGTGCAGCACCTTGGTGATCGCAGCGGTAAGCGTGGTCTTACCGTGGTCGATGTGACCGATGGTGCCGATGTTGACGTGCGGCTTAGTCCGCTCGAACTTCGCCTTCGCCACTGGGGTCCTCCTGTGGAGTGGTTCTGTACGCATCCACGCTTTGCGGATGGGTTCAGGTGGTCTTACCGAACCGGCCAGGACCCCGAGGGGGATGCCCTTCGCCGTATTCGTCTGGGGAAACGGCGCCCGGGGCCGCCGTGGAACACGGTGAACGCGCTCCACAACGGAATGCCCCGATGCCTTGTGCTTCCAGCCTAAAGGGTGAGGAATGCGGATGAACCCGCCTTACTCGCCCTTGGCCTTCGCGATGATCTCCTCGGCGACGTTCCGCGGAACCTCGGCGTAGGAGTCGAACTGCATGGAGTAGCTGGCGCGGCCGGACGTCTTGCTGCGCAGGTCGCCCACGTAGCCGAACATCTCCGACAGCGGAACCAGGCCGATGACCAGCTTGGCGCCGCTCCGGTCCTCCATGGACTGGATCTGCCCGCGACGGGAGTTGATGTCGCCGATCACATCACCCATGTAGTCCTCGGGTGTGGTGACCTCGACCTTCATCATCGGCTCGAGCAGGGCCGGGCTGGCCTTGCGGGCGGCCTCCTTGAAGGCCATCGAACCGGCGATCTTGAACGCCATCTCGGACGAGTCGACCTCGTGGTAGCCACCGTCGAGCAGGGTGACCTTCACACCGGTCAGCGGGTAGCCCGCGAGCACGCCGAACTCCATGGCCTCCTGGCAGCCCGCGTCCACCGACGGGATGTACTCCCGCGGGATACGGCCACCGGTGACCTTGTTCTCGAACTCGTAGCCATCGCCCTCGAGCGGCTCCAGCGCGATCTGCACCTTCGCGAACTGGCCGGAACCACCAGTCTGCTTCTTGTGCGTGTAGTCGAGGCGCTCGACCGGCTTGCGCAGGGTCTCGCGGTAGGCCACCTGCGGCTTACCGACATTGGCCTCGACCTTGAACTCGCGGCGCATCCGGTCGACGAACACATCGAGATGCAGCTCGCCCATGCCGGAGATGATCGTCTGGCCGGTCTCCTCATCGGTCTTGACGCGGAAGGACGGGTCCTCCTCGGCAAGCCGCTGGATCGCGACGCCCAGCTTCTCCTGGTCGCCCTTGGACTTCGGCTCGATGGCCACCTCGATGACCGGGGCCGGGAAGTCCATGGACTCCAGGATCACCGGGTTCGACGAATCGGCGAGGGTCTCACCGGTGGTGGTCATCTTCAGACCCATGACGGCGACGATGTCACCGGCACCCACCGACTCGATCTCCTCACGCTTGTTCGCGTGCATCCGGTAGATCTTGCCGATGCGCTCCTTCTTGCCCTTGACGGAGTTCAGCACCTGCGTGCCGGCCGTCATACGGCCCGAGTAGACCCGGATGAAGGTGAGCTTGCCGAGGTGCGGGTCGCTCGCGATCTTGAACGCCAGGGCCGACAGCGGCTCTTCCTCGGAAGGACGGCGCTTGATGACCTCGTCGGGGTCCTTGACCGAGTGGCCCTCGATCGCCTCGATGTCGATCGGCGACGGCAGGTAGCGGACCACGGCGTCGAGCAGGGGCTGCACGCCCTTGTTCTTGAACGCGGTGCCACAGAACACCGGAGTGACGGTGATGCCCTCACCCTTGCCGGAGGCGATGGTGATACGGCGGACCGCCGCGTAGAGCTGCTCCACGGTGGGCTCCTCGCCCTCCAGGTACAGCTCCATCATCTCTTCGTCGTTCTCGGCGACGGTCTCGAGCAGCTTGCCGCGCCACTCGTCGGCGGCCTCGGTGTGGGTGTCCGGGATGTCGACGGTGTCGTACATCTCGCCCTTGGTCGCCTCGGCGGACCAGACCAGCGCCTTCATGGTGACGAGGTCGACGACACCCTTGAAGTCGGCCTCGGTGCCGATCGGCAGCTGCATGACGATCGGGACCGCGCCGAGGCGGTCCGTGATCATGTCGACACAGCGGTGGAACTCGGCACCGGTGCGGTCGAGCTTGTTGACGAAGCAGATACGCGGAACGCCGTAGCGGTCCGCCTGACGCCACACCGTCTCGGACTGCGGCTCGACGCCGGCCACGCCGTCGAACACCGTCACGGCACCGTCGAGCACGCGCAGGCTGCGCTCCACCTCAACGGTGAAGTCGACGTGCCCCGGGGTGTCGATGATGTTGATCGTGTGGTCGACGTTCTCGAGCGGCCAGTGACAGGTCGTCGCGGCGGACGTGATGGTGATGCCGCGCTCCTGCTCCTGCTCCATCCAGTCCATGGTGGCGGCGCCATCGTGGACTTCACCGATCTTGTAGCTCACGCCGGTGTAGAAGAGGATCCGCTCGGTGGTGGTCGTCTTGCCCGCGTCGATGTGGGCCATGATCCCAATGTTGCGGACCTTGGCCAGGTCAAGTGAAGTGGTGGCCATATGGCTCAGTCTTCTCTCGGTTCTCGATGGGGTAGCGACTACCAGCGGTAGTGCGCGAAGGCCTTGTTGGACTCGGCCATCTTGTGGGTGTCCTCGCGACGCTTGACGGAGGCGCCCAGACCATTGCTGGCATCCAGCAGCTCGTTCATCAGGCGCTCGGTCATGGTCTTCTCACGACGGGCGCGGGAGTAGCCCACCAGCCAGCGCAGCGCGAGGGTGGAGGAGCGGCCGGGACGGACCTCGACCGGCACCTGGTACGTGGCGCCACCGACACGGCGGGAGCGGACCTCGAGGGTCGGCTTCACGTTCTCCAGCGCGCGCTTGAGGGTGATGACCGGGTCGTTGCCGGACTTCTCGCGCAGGCCCTCCATGGCGCCGTAGACAATGCGCTCGGCGGTGGAGCGCTTGCCGTTCAGCAGGACCTTGTTGATGAGGGACGTCACCAGAGGAGAGTTGTAGACCGGGTCGATGATGACCGGACGCTTCGGGGCGGGACCCTTACGAGGCATTCTTACTTCTCCTTCTTGGCGCCGTAGCGGCTGCGAGCCTGCTTGCGGTTCTTGACGCCCTGCGTGTCGAGGGAGCCGCGGATGATCTTGTAACGAACACCCGGCAGGTCCTTCACACGACCGCCACGCACGAGCACGATGGAGTGCTCCTGCAGGTTGTGTCCCTCACCCGGGACGTAGGCGGTGACCTCGATCCCACTGCTCAGCCGGACACGCGCGACCTTGCGGAGCGCCGAGTTCGGCTTCTTCGGCGTCGTGGTGAACACACGGGTGCATGTGCCACGGCGCTGCGGCGACCCCGCGAGGGCGGGGGTCTTGTTCTTCTCGACCTTGTCCTGGCGGCCCTTGCGGACCAGCTGCTGGATCGTAGGCACCGTTTCTCCGGTTTCTGTGTGCCAGTCTCGATAAAGCTAACCTGGAGTTTCGCCGACCCACGCGGTCGGGTGTGTCGCGCACCGCAGTCCTCTGCGAAAGTCAGAGAGTGCAGATTGTTGGTGTCGACACCTCGGGCCCCCGAGCGGTCTGGAAGCGCGCACAGGAGCCCAGGGACACCCCAGGCACAAGGTCTGAGCGTACCTACCTCACCGACTTCGGTCAAAACAAATGCAGAGGACCCCGACACGCCGGATTCATCCGCCGCGCGATCGCCCTCGGATCGAGTGAACCAAGGCGGGTCACTCCCTGTGCGGGGAGTGAATTCGGTACGTTGATTTATTCATGACACTTGGGGGGAGCCGGATCATGACACGCGGCGGGAGCACGGCCCGGACGGGAATTCCCGAGGACAGTGGACTCGACGACCGCGTGCCCTTCCTAGCTCGGCTGGAGCGCGAAGAGCGCTCCGCTCTGCTCGCTCTGGGCAGGGTACTCGACTTCTCCCCCCGGACGTCGATCATCCACCAGAACGAGCCCTCGTCCCACATCCTGCTGATCCTGCGCGGCTGGACCAAGGTCACCGCCTCCGCCGCCAACGGCTACGAGGCGCTTCTCGCACTGCGCGGCCCCGGCGACATCATCGGCGAGTCATCCGCCCTCACCGGCCGGCCGCGCTCGGCGACGGTCACCGCCCTGGAGCGCGTCGAGGCCGTGGCGGTCGAGCACGAGCGCTTCCGACTCTTCCTGGAGCACTCCCCGGAAGCCTCGCTGACCTTACTCACCTTGACCAGCGACCGGATGCGCGCCGCCGACCGCCGCCGCCTCGACTTCGCCTCGCTGACCGTGCGGGAGCGCTTCGCGGTCCTGCTCCTCGACCTCGCCAGGTCCCATGGACGACGTACCGACAAGGGCATCGAGCTGGCCGTACCGCTCAGCAAGCAGGAGCTCGCGGGGTCCATCGGGGCCTCCCGCGAAATGGTGCAGCGGCTCCTCAAGGAGCTGCGGGAGCGCCAGGTCGTGCTGACCGGGCGCAAGGCCCTGGTGATCCTCCAACCGGACATCCTGCGAAAGGTCGCCCGATCGGGCTGAGCCGCTCGGGCCGGCCCGCGGACGCTTTGTGTGTACGCGGTCACAGTCCGACTGCGTCATCCGCCCTCACTCCCACCTCGCCAACCGCGCGACGCTGCCGTCGGACCAGGCGACCGAGTGGAGGCGATCATGACCCATCCCGTCAACCGAACGATCCTGCTCTTCGACATCGAGCGGTACAGCGACCGAGATGACGTGGAGCAGGCATATCTGCGCCGCATGCTCTACGACATCGCCGACCGCACCCTGGCGGCGGCCGGTGTCGAGGAGACCAAGCGGCTCCGGGCCGACCGCGGCGACTCCGTCATGGAGCTCATCGACGCGGACGCCTCGCCCATCGCGCTGCTACGGTCCCTGCTCACCGAGGCCCCGGCACAGCTGCGCACCGTCAACCGGATGGCGTCCAGCAGCGCCCAGATCCGGCTGAGGTCGGTCCTGGCCACCGGGTTCGTGGCCATCGACGGCCAGGGCGGCTGGGTCGGCTCCGACCTCAACCACGCCTGTCGGCTGCTGGACGCGAAGCTGCTGCGCGCCGCGCTGCGCGAGCGGACAGACGACTTCGCGCTCTGTGTCTCCGATTCCATCCACCAGGGCATCGTCCGGCACGGGCATCCCGGGATCGCCCCGGAGGAGTTCCATCCGGTCACCCTGGAGAGCAAGAACGGACCGCTGGGCGCGTGGCTGCACGGGCCGCTGCCGAAGACGATCTCGCCGGACGCCGCTCCGTCCGCCGATCCGGCCGCCGATCCGGCCCCGGGTCAGGACGCGGCAGCGCCTGCCGCCCCGGCACCGGCCGCGGGTCCGGCGTCCCAGGGGCCCGGCGCCACCTTCCACTTCGCCGGAGGCACCCCGTCCTTCGGCGGCAGCCTCGTCGCGGGCGACCAGCACGGCGTATCCGGCGGCACCGTCCACGGCGATGTGCACCTCGGCGGCACGGACCAGGGCGGTACGCGATGAGCGCGGCCGAGGCCCCGGCACCGGAGCGCGCCGGGGAACCGGCACCGCCCGATACCGCCGCGCCACAGGACCCCTCGGCGGTGGCGGCCGAGCCCGAGGAGCGGCCCCAGGAGGCCCGGGCGGCCCGCCGCGAACTGTACGACCACGCCCCGGAGTTCATGTTCAAGGCGGCGGCCTCCTTCGGCGGTTCGCTGGTCGGCGGCAGCCAGCACGGGGTGTCCGGCGGCCGGGTCGACGGCGATGTGTTCATGGGCGGCAAGACCGAGAGCCACCACTACTACGGCTCGGCGGGGCCCGTGCACGCCTCCGGTGAGATCCCCGCCGAGGAGATCGAGGGCCTCGCCGCGGTCTTCGAGGAGAGCGGCTCCTTCGCCACCGCCCTGGACCGCCTCCGCGGCGACCGGATCGTCGTGCTGACCGGTGCCCACTCGACCGGCCGCCGCGCCGCCGCGCTGATGCTGCTGCACCGCCTGGGCATCACCACCGTTCGCGCGCTCGACGCCGAGACGCCGCCCGCCGCCCTCCGCGACCAGCTGGGCAACGCCCCCGGCCATGTGCTGTGCGATCTGGCCCTGAGCCGGGGCAAGCCGCTGAAGTACAACCATCTGCTGGCCGTCCAGGACGAGCTCCGCAAGCGGAACGGCCACATGGTGATCACCCTCGAATCCACCGCCGCCCTCACCGGCATCGCCCCCGTCCCCTGGGAGCCGCCCTCCGCCGCGGCCGTGCTGCGCGCCCATCTCCGCCACCATGTGGGCGAAGGGTCCGCCGTCGGACGGCTGCTGGGCCTCAGCCCGGTGCGCGACTTCCTCGCCCATGCCCATCAGCTGTGGGAGGTGCGCGGCTTCGCCGAGGAGGTCGCCGCGTACGACAGGGGGTCCGGGAGCCTGGAGGCGCTGGCCGCCTTCAGCCGCGCCAGTGTGGAGGAGCAGGTCCGGCAGTGGTTCGGGAACGAGCAGCTGTCCCTGCGCGACAAGGCCTTCCTGATATCGCTCGCGGTCTTCGACCAGGCCCCGTACCCGCTGGCCGCCGAACTCGCCGACCAGCTGTACGTCCTGCTCCAGGAGACCGAGGACCCCGCGCGGACCCCGGAGATCCCGGTCTTCGGCCCGGCCATCGCCGACCGGCTCCAACTCGCCCGCGCCTGCGGCTACGAGGAGTACGAGAGCACCGAATGGGGCCAGGTGCCCCAGTTCGTGGCCCGGTTCCAGGACGACCGCATCGCCCGCACCCTGCTGGAGGAGGTGTGGACGGGCCATCCGTCCGCGCGTCCGGCGCTGATCCACTGGATCCAGCGGCTGGCCCGGGACGGCCGTCCCGTGGTGCGCACCCGGGCCGCCGCCACCGCCGCGATGCTCACCGCCGCCGACCTGCCGTCGGCCATGGCGCTGCTCATCGACGGCTGGGCCACCGCCCGTGGCTACGCGCCCCGGCTGATCGCGGCCAACACCCTCACCCTCAGCCATCTCCTGGGCGCGCCCGCGGTCCCCCGCATCCTCAGCCAGTGGTGTCTGGACGACCATCCCGCCCGCCGCTGGACGGCGGTACGGGCCTATGCGCTGCTCGTGCCGCTGCGGCCGGAGCAGACCGGGCAGGCACTGGACGCGATCGCCGCCCGTATCCGCCTCGACGAGAGCGACGAACGCGAACGGAACCATTTCATCCAGTCCACCGCGCTGCTGCTGTCCGCGGGCGACCGCAGGGCCGCCCTCACCGAGCTGGGCCACTTCCTGGAGGACGCCCCGCCGGTACGCGTCCTCGTCCTCTCCGCCTTCCTGACCGCGTGCGACTCCCAGGAGGACGGGCTGCTGGCGTGGTTCGCCGAGGACGAGGACCGGACGCCGTCCGGCATCGGCGCGCTCGCCGGCCTGTGGCGCGCCGCCCTCACCGACCCCGCCCACACCAAGGCCGCACTCAACGCGCTGCGCTCATGGGTGTACGAGGCCGATCGGCACCCGTCCGCCGAGGAAGCCCTCACCGCGCTGCTCCCGGCCCTGGCCGTCACCGCGCAGGACGCCGCCCGCCTCAGCCATCTGCTGCGCACCCTGCCCGGTGAACGCGGCGGGCCGCCGCCAGAGGCCGCGGCCCGGCTGCTGTCCGCCCTCCCGCCCCGCTGAACGATCTGTTGATCTCTTGAGGAGTTGACCTCATGGCGGACTTCCGCCGTCAGCCCGAATGGCAACAACAAGCCGACCGCCACTCCCATCTGATCGACCCCGTACTGGCCGTCCGTCCGATGGCACGGTTCGAGTACATGGCCCGCCGACCGGCGGTCGCGATCGATCACGCCCTCGTCTTCGTGACGGCCAAGGGCGCCTATGACACTTACATCCCACCGCACCGGCCGAGCCGTTCCGACGCCGCGAGCCGCCGCTACACCGCCGTGTACGAGGTGGACATGGGCACCCATCCCGTCGCGCTCGACCTCGAACTCCCCAGTGAGGACGACGCGTTCTCCTTCGGAGTCACCGCCGAGCTCACCTGGCGGGTCGCCGATCCGGCGCGCTTCGTGGCCAGCGGCGAGCGCGATGTGCCGACCCGGCTGAACCGGGAGTTCCAGCACCTCGCCCGCCCGGTCAGCCGCGGCTTCGCCATCGAGAACAGCGCCTGGGCCGAACAGGCCGTACAGCGCGCCGTCGACAGCGGCGCCTTCGCGACGAGCGTCGGCCTGGACACCACCTGTGTGGTGCGGCTCCGGCCGGACGAAGCGGCGATCGCCCACCGCAAGCAGCTGCGCGAGATCCGGTACGCGGGCGAAGTCCTGGACCCGCAGCATGAGCTGGAGCTGCGGCGGCAGCACCAGCAACACCAACTGGAGGTCCTGCGGACCCAGCAGGAGCAGGAGCTCAACGCACAGAAGATCAACTTCTATCAGTACCACCTCCAGCACGGCGGCGTCGCCGCCTGGGCGCTCCATCTGGCCCAGCATCCGGAGGACTCCCGGCTGGTGATGGAGAGCATGCGGGCGGATCAGCTCGAGCTGATCAAGAGCCAGCTGAGGGTGGCCACCGAGCTCCTCAAGGGAGAAGGCGTCGAGGACTACCAGAAGGAGGAGCCCCGGCGGCTCGCGCTCCAGGTGGTCAACGACATCCTCAACCAGCGGCTCCCGGGGGTGGCCGAGCCCTCGGCGTACGGTCCGCCGCCGGGGGAAGAGGGCGCCGCGCTGCCGCCTCCGGTCCCGCCGGTGCCGCCTGTGCCACCGATGCCGCCCACGCCTCCGGCCGCCGCCGCACCCCCGGTGGAGTCGGCACCCTCGGTGGAGTCGGCACCCTCGGCCCCGGCAGAACCGCCGGACGGCGCGGAGTACCCCCGATGACCTCCGCCGATGGCGCTCCCGGGGCCACGGACGTCGAGGCCGCCGAGCGGCTGCTGGGCGATCTGCGGGCCGAGATCGCCCGCGCCGACGGCAAGGCGGCGGTCCTGGTCGCGGCGCTCGGTATGACGGCAGGGATCATCACCGGTCTGCTCGCCAACAGCGTCTGGGCACCCGGCGATCTCTCCACCGTCGGCTCCCTCGCCTGGTGGGCCGGGATATTCGCCTTCGCGCTGGCCCTGTTCGCCCTGCTCATGACCGTCTTGCCGCGCTATGGCGGCACCGCCTGGACGCCGGGGCAGCCGCTCGCCTACTTCAGCGACATCCAGCGCGCCGCCCGGCTCGGCCGCCTGGCGACCGCCCTCGACGACACCGCCCGCGCCCCGGTCTCGGGGCTGCTGGCCGCATTGACCGAGACCAGCCGTATCGCCACCGTCAAGCACCAGTGGATCCGCACCGGGCTGATCGCCTTCTGCTGCGGCGCCGTGCTGCTTCCCGGGGCGGTCCTGGCGGGCTGACGCTCACTTCTTCCCGAGGAAACGCGATGACTGAACCGTCAGAGCCGCGCTACCCGCAGACACCGCAGTACCCGCAGACCCCTCCGCCCGCCTACCCACAGGCACCGCGCTACCCGCACACACCCCCGCCCGCCTACCCGCGAACACCGACGACGCCGCCCACGTACCCCGCGCCCCCGAACCCACAACCACAACCACAACCACAACCGGCGTACCCGCCCCAGCCGCCCCAGCCGCCACCCGCGCACCCTCATGAGATGCGGTTCACGCAGCGTCGCAGGCACATATCCGAGTACCAGCGCGGTGCCGACGCCACCGCGATAGGCGGCCTGCTGCTCCATGTGCCGAACTTCCTCGGCAGCCTGCTGGTGGTCGGACTGGTGTCGCTGTGCTTCGGCACCGCCGGACTGCTGCTGGTACTCGCCTGGCTGGCCAGCGGCGCGCTGGTCTTCCACCGCCCCACCGAGCGAGCCCTCGCCCGGTACGTTCTCAAGCTGCGTCCGCCCACCCCTCAGGAGCTGGCCAGGCTCGCCCCGGTGTGGTGGGAAGTGCTCACGCGGGCGGGTATCGAGGAGCACACCTACGAGCTGTGGGTCGAGGACAGCGATGAGCTGAACGCCGTCGCGGCGGCCGGGCACATCGTCGGTGTCACCCGCTTCGCGCTGGAGCGGCTGCCCTCCGGACAGCTCGCCGCCGTCCTGGCACATGAGCTGGGCCACCACGTCGGCGGACACAGCTGGTCGGGCCTGCTCGGCTACTGGTACGCACTCCCCGGCCGGATCGCCTGGCGGATCACGCAGCTTCTGGCGTACGTCATCTTCCGGGTGTCCAGCGCCTTCTCCTGCCTCGGCGGCCTCATCGTGCTGACCGTCTTCGGGATCGTCGCCTTCGTGACGGTCAGCGCGCTCTACGGGCTGCCGCTGCTGCTGCCCGTCATCCCGTATCTGATGGCCGCCGTGAGCCGGCGGGCGGAGCTGCACGCCGACCGTCAGGCCGCGGCACTGGACTTCGCGCCGATGCTGGCCGAGGTGCTGTGGCGGATGCATATGGCGCAGGAGCAGACCAAGGCGGTCGCGGCGGCCGCGGGCCGGCCGGTGCCCAAGGAGAGCCCGCTCGCCCGGCTGCTCTCCTCCCATCCCGACCACCACACCCGGCTGCACCATCTGACCCCCTACCTCCCGCCGCGGCCGCACCACCCTCAGCCCCCCGGCTGAGCCTCCCGGAAACGCCGCAGGGCGGCCACCCCACCAAGGGGGTGACCGCCCTGCGAGCGGATCGGGGCTTACTGGTTGTACGGACCGTAGTCGTAGTCCTCCAGCGGAACCGCCTGGCCGGAGCCCGTGCCGAAGGGCGAGTAGTCGATGTCGTCGTAACCGACGGCCGAGTACATCGCGGCCTTCGCCTCCTCGGTCGGCTCGACCCGGATGTTGCGGTAGCGGGACAGGCCCGTACCGGCCGGGATGAGCTTACCGATGATCACGTTCTCCTTGAGGCCGATCAGGGAGTCCGACTTGGCGTTGATCGCCGCGTCGGTGAGCACCCGGGTCGTCTCCTGGAAGGACGCCGCCGACAGCCAGGACTCGGTCGCCAGCGAGGCCTTGGTGATACCCATCAGCTGCGGACGGCCGGAGGCCGGGTGGCCGCCTTCCTGGACCACACGACGGTTCTCACCCTCGAAGCGCGAGCGCTCCACGAGCTCGCCCGGCAGCAGCTCCGCGTCGCCGGACTCGATGATCGTCACACGGCGCAGCATCTGCCGGATGATGATCTCGATGTGCTTGTCGTGGATCGACACACCCTGCGAGTTGTAGACCTTCTGGACCTCGCCCACCAGGTGCACCTGGACGGCGCGCTGGCCGAGGATGCGCAGCACGTCGTGCGGGTTGACGGCACCCACGGTCAGCGGCTGGCCGACCTCGACGTGGTCGCCCTCGCCCACCAGCAGACGGGACCGCTTGGAGACGCCGTAGGCCGTCTCGTCGGAGCCGTCGTCGGGGGTGACGACGAGCTTCTTGGTCTTCTCGGTCTCCTCGATCCGGACGCGGCCGGCCGCCTCCGAGATCGGGGCGACGCCCTTGGGCGTACGGGCCTCGAAGAGCTCGACAACACGCGGCAGACCCTGGGTGATGTCGTCACCGGCCACACCACCGGTGTGGAAGGTACGCATCGTCAGCTGGGTGCCGGGCTCACCGATGGACTGGGCGGCGATGATGCCGACCGCCTCACCGATGTCCACCAGCTTGCCGGTCGCCAGCGAGCGGCCGTAGCACATGGCGCAGGTGCCGACGGCGGACTCGCAGGTGAGCACCGAGCGGGTCTTGACCGTCTCCACGTTGTGGCGGACCAGCTCGTCGATGAGCACATCGCCCAGGTCGGTACCGGCCGGGGCCAGGACCTTCCCGTCCACGACGATGTCCTCGGCGAGGCAGCGCGCGTACACGCTGGTCTCGACGTCCTCCGTCTTGCGGAGCACGCCGTCCGCGCCCTTGGATGCGATCGCCAGCTTGAGGCCGCGGTCGGTGCCGCAGTCCTCCTCGCGGATGATCACGTCCTGCGAGACGTCCACCAGACGACGGGTCAGGTAACCCGAGTCGGCGGTACGCAGGGCGGTGTCGGCGAGACCCTTACGGGCACCGTGGGTGGAGATGAAGTACTCCAGCACGGAGAGACCCTCACGGAACGACGCCTTGATGGGCCGCGGGATGGTCTCGTTCTTCGCGTTGGACACCAGACCACGCATACCGGCGATCTGACGCATCTGCATCATGTTTCCGCGCGCGCCCGAGTTGACCATCATGAAGATCGGGTTGGTCTTCGGGAAGTTCGCGTTCATCGCCTCGGCGACCTCGTTGGTCGCCTTGGTCCAGATCGCGATCAGCTCCTGGGTGCGCTCGTCCTTGGTGATCAGACCGCGCTCGTACTGCTTCTGGACCTTCTCGTCCTGCGCCTCGTAGCCCGTGATGATGTTCTTCTTGGCCTCGGGCACGACGATGTCGGAGATGGCGACGGTGACACCGGAGCGGGTGGCCCAGTGGAAACCGGCCGCCTTCAGGTTGTCCAGCGTCGCCGCGACGATGACCTTGGGGTAGCGCTCGGCGAGGTCGTTGACGATCTCGGAGAGCTGCTTCTTGCCCACCGAGTAGTCGACGAACGGGTAGTCCTCGGGCAGCAGCTCGTTGAAGAGCGCGCGGCCCAGCGTGGTGCGCAGCCGGAAGCTGTCACCGGGCTGCCAGACACCGCCTCCGACACCGTCGTCCCCTTCCTCCGCCACCGGCGGGGTCCAGCCACGGGGCGGGACGGTGCCGATCGGGAAGCGGATGTCGATCTTCGCCTGGAGCGAGAGCTCCCGGGCGTCGAACGCCATGATCGCCTCGGCGGTGGAGCCGAAGAAACGGTCCTCGCCGATGACCTCGCGCTCCTCCTCATCGGTGGTGAGGAAGAACAGGCCCAGCACCATGTCCTGGGTCGGCATGGTCACCGGACGGCCGTCGGCCGGCTTGAGGATGTTGTTCGAGGACAGCATCAGGATGCGGGCCTCGGCCTGCGCCTCCGCGGACAGCGGCAGGTGCACGGCCATCTGGTCACCGTCGAAGTCCGCGTTGAACGCGGTGCAGACGAGCGGGTGAATCTGAATGGCCTTGCCCTCGACCAGCTGCGGCTCGAACGCCTGGATACCGAGGCGGTGCAGGGTCGGCGCACGGTTCAGCAGCACCGGGTGCTCGGCGATGACCTCTTCGAGCACGTCGTACACGACCGTGCGGCCGCGCTCGACCATGCGCTTCGCCGACTTGATGTTCTGCGCGTGGTTCAGGTCCACCAGGCGCTTCATCACGAACGGCTTGAAGAGCTCCAGCGCCATGGCCTTGGGCAGACCACACTGGTGCAGCTTGAGCTGCGGGCCGACGACGATGACCGAACGGGCCGAGTAGTCGACACGCTTACCGAGCAGGTTCTGACGGAACCGGCCCTGCTTACCCTTCAGCATGTCGCTGAGGGACTTCAGCGGACGGTTACCGGGGCCGGTGACCGGGCGGCCACGGCGGCCGTTGTCGAAGAGGGCGTCAACAGCCTCCTGAAGCATGCGCTTCTCGTTGTTGACGATGATCTCGGGGGCACCGAGGTCAAGGAGCCTCTTCAGCCGGTTGTTCCGGTTGATCACACGGCGGTACAGGTCGTTCAGGTCGGAGGTCGCGAAGCGGCCACCGTCCAGCTGCACCATCGGACGCAGGTCCGGCGGGATCACCGGGATGCAGTCCAGCACCATGCCGTTGGGGCTGTTCCGGGTCTGCAGGAAGGCGGAGACGACCTTCAGGCGCTTGAGCGCACGGGTCTTCTTCTGGCCCTTGCCGGTCCGGATGATCTCGCGGAGCTTCTCGGCCTCCTCATCGAGGTCGAAGGACTCCAGGCGCTTCTGCAGCGCCGCGGCGCCCATGCCGCCCATGAAGTACGTGCCGAAGCGGTCACGCAGCTCGCGGTAGAGCAGCTCATCACCCTCCAGGTCCTGGACCTTGAGGTTCTTGAAGCGGTTCCACACCTCGTCGAGACGGTCGATCTCGCGCTGGGCGCGGTCGCGCAGCTGCTTCATCTCGCGCTCGGCGCCCTCGCGCACCTTACGGCGCACATCGGCCTTGGCGCCCTCGGCCTCGAGCTCGGCGAGGTCCGCCTCCAGCTTCTTGGCGCGGGCCTCGAGGTCCGCGTCGCGGCGCTGCTCGATCTGCTGACGCTCGACGGAGACATGGGCCTCCAGCGAGGGCAGGTCGCGCGTGCGGCGCTCCTCGTCCACCCACGTGATCATGTAGGCGGCGAAGTAGATGACCTTCTCGAGGTCCTTCGGGGCGAGGTCGAGCAGGTAGCCCAGACGGCTGGGCACGCCCTTGAAGTACCAGATGTGGGTGACGGGAGCGGCCAGCTCGATGTGGCCCATCCGCTCACGGCGCACCTTGGCGCGGGTGACCTCGACACCGCAGCGCTCACAGATGATGCCCTTGAAGCGGACGCGCTTGTACTTCCCGCAGTAGCACTCCCAGTCCCGGGTCGGACCGAAGATCTTCTCGCAGAAGAGTCCGTCCTTTTCGGGCTTGAGGGTGCGGTAGTTGATGGTTTCCGGCTTCTTGACCTCACCGTGGGACCACTGACGGATGTCATCAGCGGTGGCGAGGCCGATCCGCAGCTCGTCGAAGAAGTTGACGTCGAGCACTTGTCGTCAATCCCTCTTTCAGGGTCGTGTCTTCGGGTCTGACTGGGGGTCCGGGGAGAGGCCGGGACGCTCTGTGGCGAGTGCCCCGGCCAGACCCGTCAGACCTCTTCGACGCTGCTCGGCTCGCGCCGGGACAGGTCGATACCGAGCTCCTCCGCAGCGCGGAAGACGTCCTCGTCGGTGTCGCGCATCTCGATGGACATGCCGTCGGACGACAGCACCTCCACGTTGAGGCACAGGGACTGCATCTCCTTGATGAGCACCTTGAAGGACTCGGGGATGCCGGGCTCGGGAATGTTCTCGCCCTTGACGATGGCCTCGTAGACCTTCACGCGGCCGGTCACGTCGTCGGACTTGATGGTCAGCAGCTCCTGGAGGGCGTACGCGGCGCCGTAAGCCTCCAGCGCCCACACCTCCATCTCGCCGAATCGCTGGCCACCGAACTGAGCCTTACCGCCCAGCGGCTGCTGGGTGATCATCGAGTACGGACCGGTGGACCGGGCGTGCAGCTTGTCGTCCACCAGGTGGTGCAGCTTGAGGATGTACATGTAGCCGACCGAGATCGGGTCCGGGAACGGCTCACCGGAGCGGCCGTCGAACAGCCGGGCCTTACCGGACGACTGGACCAGGCGGTCGCCGTCGCGGTTCGGGATCGTCGAATCGAAGAGACCGGCGATCTCGTCCTCACGGGCGCCGTCGAAGACCGGGGTCGCGACGTTGGTACCGGGCTGGACCTCGTCGGCACCGATCGCCTGCAGCCGCTGCATCCACTCCTCGGAGCCCTCGACCTTCCAGCCCCGGGAGGCCAGCCAGCCGAGGTGGATCTCCAGGACCTGCCCCGGGTTCATTCGGGACGGGACACCCAGCGGGTTGAGGATGATGTCGACCGGGGTGCCGTCCTCCAGGAACGGCATGTCCTCGACCGGAAGGATCTTGGAGATGACGCCCTTGTTGCCGTGACGGCCGGCGAGCTTGTCACCGTCGGTGATCTTGCGCTTCTGCGCCACGTAGACGCGGACCAGCTGGTTCACGCCCGGCGGGAGCTCGTCGCCCTCCTCGCGGTCGAAGACGCGCACGCCGATGACCTTGCCGATCTCGCCGTGCGGCACCTTCAGCGAGGTGTCACGGACCTCACGGGCCTTCTCACCGAAGATCGCGCGCAGCAGGCGCTCCTCCGGGGTCAGCTCGGTCTCACCCTTCGGGGTGACCTTGCCGACCAGGATGTCGCCGGCCACGACCTCGGCGCCGATGCGGATGATGCCGCGCTCGTCGAGGTCGGCCAGGACCTCCTCGGAGACGTTCGGGATGTCCCGGGTGATCTCCTCGGGGCCCAGCTTGGTGTCCCGGGCGTCGACCTCGTGCTCCTCGATGTGGATCGAGGAGAGGACGTCGTCCTGCACCAGACGCTGGCTGAGGATGATCGCGTCCTCGTAGTTGTGACCCTCCCACGGCATGAACGCCACCAGGAGGTTCTTGCCGAGCGCCATCTCGCCGTCCTCGGTGGACGGACCGTCGGCCAGCACCTGGCCGGCGACCACCCGGGCGCCCTCGTCCACGACGACCTTCTGGTTGAAGGAGGTGCCCTGGTTGGAGCGGGAGAACTTGGCCACCCGGTAGGTGGTGTAGGTGCCGTCGTCGTTGGCCACCGTCACGTAGTCGGCGGAGACCTCCTGGACGACACCGTCCTTCTCGGCCTTGATGACGTCGCCGGCGTCGACCGCGCAGCGGTACTCCATGCCGGTGCCGACCAGCGGGGACTCCGCCTTGATCAGCGGCACGGCCTGGCGCATCATGTTCGAGCCCATGAGCGCGCGGTTGGCGTCGTCGTGCTCCAGGAACGGGATCATCGCGGTCGCGACCGACACCATCTGGCGCGGCGAGACGTCCATGTAGTCGACGTCGTCACCGGGGATGTAGTCGACCTCACCGCCACGGCGGCGGACCAGGACGCGGTTCTCGGCGAAGTGCAGATCGTCCGTCAGCGGCGCGTTGGCCTGCGCGATGACGAAGCGGTCCTCCTCGTCGGCCGTCAGGTAGTGCACCTCGTCGGTGACGACACCGTCGACCACCTTGCGGTACGGGGTCTCGATGAAACCGAACGCGTTGACCCGGCCGTACGAGGCGAGCGAGCCGATCAGACCGATGTTCGGGCCTTCGGGCGTCTCGATCGGGCACATGCGGCCGTAGTGCGAGGGGTGCACGTCACGGACCTCGAAGCCCGCCCGCTCACGGGAGAGACCACCGGGGCCGAGCGCGTTCAGACGGCGCTTGTGGGTCAGACCCGACAGCGGGTTCGTCTGGTCCATGAACTGCGACAGCTGGCTGGTGCCGAAGAACTCCTTGATGGAGGCGACGACCGGCCGGATGTTGATCAGGGTCTGCGGCGTGATCGCCTCGACGTCCTGAGTGGTCATGCGCTCGCGGACGACGCGCTCCATACGCGCCAGACCCGTGCGGACCTGGTTCTGGATCAGCTCGCCGACGTTACGGATACGGCGGTTGCCGAAGTGGTCGATGTCGTCGGTCTCGACGACCACGGACTGGCCGTTGTCCCCGACGGTCTCGGTCTCACCGGCGTGCAGCTTCACCAGGTACTTGATCGAGGCGATGACGTCCTCGACCGTCAGGACGCCCGCGTCCAGCGGAGCGGCCGAACCCAGCTTCTTGTTGACCTTGTAACGGCCGACCTTCGCCAGGTCGTAGCGCTTCGGGTTGAAGTAGAGGTTCTCCAGCAGCGTCTGCGCGGCCTCCCGCGTGGGGGGCTCGCCCGGGCGCAGCTTGCGGTAGATGTCGAGCAGCGCGTCGTCCTGGCCCTGGGTGTGGTCCTTCTCCAGGGTGGCGCGCATGGACTCGTACTCGCCGAACTCCTCGAGGATCTGCTCGGTGGTCCAGCCGAGCGCCTTCAGGAGGACGGTGACGGACTGCTTGCGCTTGCGGTCGATGCGGACACCGACCATGTCGCGCTTGTCGATCTCCATCTCCAGCCAGGCACCACGGGAGGGGATGACCTTGACCGAGAAGATGTCCTTGTCGGACGTCTTGTCGATGGAGGAGTCGAAGTAGACACCCGGCGAGCGGACCAGCTGCGAGACGACGACACGCTCGGTGCCGTTGATGCAGAAGGTGCCCTTGTCGGTCATGAGCGGGAAGTCGCCCATGAAGACCGTCTGGGACTTGATCTCGCCGGTCTCATTGTTGGTGAACTCGGCCGTGACGAAGAGCGGAGCGGCGTAGGTGAAGTCACGCTCCTTGCACTCGTCGATCGAGTTCTTCGGCGGCTCGAAACGGTGATCACGGAAGGTCAGGGACATCGACCCGGAGAAGTCCTCGATCGGGGAGATCTCCTCGAAGATCTCTTCCAGACCGGACTTGGTGGGGACGTCCTGACCGCTGTCCAGCGCAGCCTCGACGCGAGCCTTCCACGCGGCATTGCCGAGCAGCCAATCGAAGCTCTCGGTCTGCAGCGCGAGGAGGTTCGGAACCTCGAGAGGCTCCTTGATCTTCGCAAAGGAGATGCGCAGCGGGGCGGTGCTGGCGCCATTGTTCGTATTGGCAGTCGAGGCGTTGCGCGAGGCGGCCAAGAGGGGGTCCTTCCGAGGGCTCGGACTCACTACGCGCGTACCGGTCCCACCGAGAGCCCATGGATGAAATCCCTGGTCAGGGATTGTTCATCGGTAGTGCTCGAAGGTAGGTATGCCCCTGGTGACGGGCAGGGAGCAGCTAACAGGCAGCGCAAAGGGTCAGTGTAGCCACTTGGCACACTGATGTCCAGCGCCGAGTTTCTGAGACCGGCAGTGCCAATCTCTCCCTCCGGTGAGGGGCGCGCCCCTCGTTGTCTTCTCACGCCCTGTCGGCAGCCCGCGCTGTCGATGCGCATATCGATACTGCCCGCTTCGCCGACGATCCATGCCTCGGACTTTCGGATCGGTGTGACGTCGCGTCCTGAGAATTGCGCGCTGCGTGCCGTTCGTCAAGGCCCCCCACTCCGGCGAGATCGTCACAGGGCGTGGCGACGGGCAACGAAGATCACCCTACCTCCACAAACCCATAAGGCAATGTAACCGTCACGGGAACGCCGAAGGGCGACCACCCGAACGGGTGATCGCCCCTGGCGTGGAACCGGGCCGCGCCGCCGGTCGTCCTACGGGCGTGTGGTGGCGGGCCGCGAGGTCATCCGACCTCGAGGGGTCACTTGACCTCGACGGAGGCGCCGGCGCCCTTGAGGGACTCGGCGGCCTTCTCGGCGGCGTCCTTGGCGACCTTCTCGAGAACGGGCTTCGGGGCGCCGTCCACGAGGTCCTTGGCCTCCTTCAGGCCCAGGGAGGTCAGCTCACGCACGACCTTGATGACCTGGATCTTCTTGTCGCCGGCGCCGGTGAGAATGACGTCGAACTCGTCCTTCTCCTCCTCGGCCTCGGCACCGGCGCCCGGGGCACCCGGGGCGGCGGCGACGACGGCGGCCGGGGCGGCGGCGGTGACGTCGAACTTCTCCTCGAAGGCCTTCACGAACTCGGAGAGCTCGATGAGGGTCATCTCCTCGAACTGCGCGAGCAGGTCGTCCTGGCTGAGCTTCGCCATGATGGCGGTCCTTCCACTAATTCGGCAGGTGGTGCCGGATGTACATGTCGGCGGGCTTCCGGGCCCGCTGCGACCGGGGCCTGATTACTCGGCGGCCTCGGCCTCGGCGGGAGCCGGGGTGTCGGCACCGCCCTGCTCGGCCTGCTTCTGCCGGAGCGCCTCGGCGGTCCGGACGAACTTCGACAGCGGGGCCTGGAAGAGCGCGGCAGCCTGGGACTGCTTGGCCTTCATCGCACCCGCCAGCTTGGCGAGCAGCACCTCGCGGGACTCGAGGTCCGCGAGCTTCTTGATCTCGTCGGCGGACAGCGCCTTGCCATCAAGGACACCGCCCTTGATGACGAGAGCGGGGTTGTCCTTGGCGAAGTCACGGAGACCCTTCGCCGCCTCGACCGGATCACCGGTCACGAAGGCGACGGCCGACGAACCCGCGAACAGGTCGTCGAGCTGGTTGATCCCGGCCTCGTTGGCCGCGATCTTGGTCAGCGTGTTCTTCACCACACGGTACTGAGCGTTCTCACCGAGCGAACGGCGCAGCTCCTTCAGCTGCGCGACGGTGAGACCGGTGTACGCGGTTACGAGAGCCGCGTTGGAGTTACGGAACTTCTCCCGCATCTCGTCGACGGCTGCGACCTTGTCAGGACTCGCCATGAGCCTCGGCCTCCTTCCGGGTGATGAGGACCGCTTCGGTCTGAAGGAAGGAGACTGAGACAATGCGAAAACGCCCCGGCGCAGGCGCTCGGGGCGTAACTCGACCGGCACGGACCCACGGCCCGTTCGGGAGTTCAACCTCAATCACCTACGCAGGTCGCCCGCAGCTAGCGGATCCTTCAGCCACCGGATCCCTTGCGGGAAACGGCGACAACCAGCGGTCTTTGGCTTCTTAAGGAGATTACGCGAACGGGCCGCGGCCAGGCAAATCGGCTCTACTGCTGGAGCATGTCCTGGAAGTCCACGGTGTCCGAGGAGGACGGCTCGGTGACGGTCACGCTGGTGCCGTAGTCCGAGTAGAAGACCGTGGAGTCGTAGGCGCCGCTGTTGCTCTGCGCCTGCTCACGCTTCTTGACCAGCAGGTTTTCCCCGTCCACCCACAGGTCGATGGTCTCGGTGTCCATACCGGAGGACTCCAGCTGCTTCTGCAGGGCGTCCAGGTCCGACTGGCTGAGCTCCTTGGACTGCATCTTGGCGATCTCGGAGACCTTGACCGTGCCCGTGTAGTGGGTGGCCTTGACGCCCTTCACATCCTCGCTGCCCACGGCCTTGACCTTGCCCGTGGCGAGCAGCAGCTCCACCGAGCGCGAGGGGTTGTTGTTCTGCATCTGGTCCTTCAGGAAGGCGCCCGAGGGGCCCGCCTTCTGGGCCAGTACGTCGTAGTCGTACTTCACCCAGTGCTTGCCGCCGCCCGCCTGGGCGGCGAACTGGTCGCCCATGTTCAGGAACATGGCGTCGGGGGTGTACTTGGCGTCCATCGGCTTGCCCGCGATCGGGGAGGAGGCGATGGCGCCACCGTTCTGGGTGATGGACATGTTGGCCCGGATGCCGTTGGCCCAGTCCATGTCGCCGGACATCTGCGAGTTCTGCTCGCCCATCTTGGTGGTGCCCTCGACCTTGGCCGAGTTCTTCTTGTCCGTCTGCTGCGAGGCGAGCTTGAGCGCCGCCAGCGGGCTCATCGCGGACTGCCCGGACTTGTCGCCGCCGGTCTTGTCGCCGGCCTTGTCGTCACCGGACTTCTCGCTCCCGCACGCGGTGAGGCCAACCATCAGAACGAGACTTCCAGCGGCTATCGCCCATCGCGCACCGACATGAGTACCGCGCACGGCTTCCCCCTAGTTTTTATTTCTCTTTTACGTCTTATGCAGGCTGACTCTAGCGGAGGGGGCCGACAACGGAAGACGCCGGGCCCCCGCACCTTCGACGCGGTGCGGGGGCCCGGCGGTTGCACACCATGGTGCGCTGATCAGGGGCTGCCTCAGATGGCGTCTTCCTCGACCAGCAGGTTGCGGGTGCGGTTGGCGTCCAGCGGGATGCCGGGGCCCATCGTGGTGGTCAGGGTCGCCTTCTTGATGTAGCGGCCCTTCGCGGCGGACGGCTTGAGACGGTTGATCTCCTCGAGCGCCGCGGCGTAGTTCTCCACCAGCTTCGTCTCGTCGAACGAGAGCTTGCCGATGATGAAGTGCAGGTTCGAGTGCTTGTCGACGCGGAACTCGATCTTGCCGCCCTTGATCTCCGTGACGGCCTTGGCCACGTCGGGGGTGACGGTGCCGGTCTTCGGGTTCGGCATCAGACCACGCGGACCGAGCACCCGGCCGAGACGGCCGACCTTGCCCATGAGGTCCGGGGTGGCGACGACGGCGTCGAAGTCCAGGCGGCCCTTGGACACCTCGTCGATGAGCTCGTCGGAGCCGACGATGTCGGCGCCCGCGGCCTCCGCGGCCGCAGCACGGTCACCGGTCGCGAAGACCAGGACCCGGGCGGTCTTACCGGTGCCGTGCGGCAGGTTCACGGTGCCGCGGACCATCTGGTCGGCCTTGCGCGGGTCGACGCCCAGGCGCATGGCGACCTCGACGGTCGCGTCGAACTTGGTGGCGGAGGTGTCCTTCGCCAGACGGACGGCCTCGAGCGGGGCGTATGCGCGCTCCCGGTCGATCTTGGCGTCCGCAGCGCGGAGGGTCTTGCTGCGCTTGCTCACTCTTGCTCCTGATGTCTGTGGAGTGCGTGGTCCGGGCCAGCGCTTGGCCCTGCCACAGGTGGCCGCGGGGGCCGTCGGCCCTCGCGCGTGAGGTGTCAGCCCTCGACCGTGATGCCCATGGAGCGGGCGGTGCCGGCGATGATCTTCTCGGCGGCGTCCAGGTCGTTGGCGTTCAGGTCGGGCATCTTGGTGGTGGCGATCTCACGCACCTGGTCGCGGGTGATCTTGGCGACCTTGGTCTTGTGCGGCTCGCCGGAGCCCTTCTCCACGCCCGCGGCCTTGAGGATCAGCTTGGCGGCCGGCGGAGTCTTGGTCACGAAGGTGAAGGAGCGGTCCTCGTAGACCGTGATCTCCACCGGCACGACCATGCCGCGCTGCGACTCGGTCGCGGCGTTGTAGGCCTTGCAGAACTCCATGATGTTGACGCCGTGCTGACCCAGCGCGGGGCCGACCGGCGGGGCCGGGTTCGCGGCGCCGGCCTGGATCTGGAGCTTGATCAGCCCCGTGACCTTCTTCTTCTTGGGAGGCATGCTCTCTCCGGGTCCTAGTGAGAGGGTGTTCGCCTCCGAACCGGATCATCCGGATGGAGGCATACCGCACAACGATAACGGGTATAGCTGTGCGCCTTAAAACCGAGCAGGTCAGACCGGCTGTAGAAGCCCGTCTGACCTGTCGGAAGTTCTGGTGAAGAGACTCAGTTCTGAAAAGACTCAGTTCTTCTGGATCTGGTCGAAGCTCAGCTCGACCGGGGTCTCCCGGCCGAAGATCTCCACCAGGCCCTTGACCTTCTTCGAGTCGGCGTTGATCTCGTTGATCGTCGCCTGCAGGGTCGCGAACGGGCCGTCGGTGACCGTGACCGAGTCGCCCACCTCGAAGTCCAGCACCTGGACCTCGACCTTGCGGCTCGGCGCCGGCACACCGCTCTCCTCGGCGGCGGCCTTGGCGGCCTTCTCCTCGGCCTCGGGGGCGAGCATCTTGACGATCTCGTCCAGGGTCAGCGGGTACGGGTCGTAGGCGTTGCCCACGAAGCCGGTGACGCCCGGAGTGTTGCGGACGACACCCCACGACTCGTTCGTCAGGTCCATCCGGACGAGCACATAGCCGGGCAGCTTGTTCTGCCGGACGTTCTTGCGCTCGCCGTTCTTGATCTGGACGATCTCTTCCTCGGGGACCTCGGCCTGGTAGATGAAGTCCTCGACGTTCAGCGAGACGGCACGCTGCTCCAGGTTGGCCTTCACGCGCTTCTCGTAGCCCGCGTAGGTGTGGATCACGTACCACTCACCGGGCAGCCCGCGCAGCTCCTCGCGGAGCGCCTCGACCGGGTCGACGACCTCGGCCTCGGCCTCAACCTCGGTCTCGACCGCGTCGTCCGCCTGGGCCGCCTCGGTCTCGAGGACGTCCTCGTCCTCGTCCTCGACGTGCAGCGCGTCCTCCTCGGCGGGAACGCCCGCCGCGGCGTCGGCCGCCTCAGCCTGGTCGGAGTCCGCCGCCTCGACGATGTCGAGCTCGTCCTCACGGGACTCGACGGGCTCGGCGGCGTCGTTCACGTTCGGGTCAGACACTGTGGCTGCTTCTTCCTGGCTTCAAAGGGGTGGAACGTGCGAAAGAGGCGACGCCGGGACAGCGGTCGCCTTTCGCGAGGGTCTCAGCCAAAGACGTACTTGATGGCGTTGTTGAACCCATAGTCAATCACGGTCACGATGCCAATCATGATGAGGACGAAAACGATCACCACGCTGGTGTACGTCGACAGCTGGTTGCGCGTCGGCCAGACGACCTTCCGCAGCTCAGCGATGATCTGGCGGTAGAAAAGCGCGAGCCGGCCGAAGGGCCCCTTCTTCGCGCGTTTGCCACCACGACGACCCCGCTTGGTCGTCTCCTCATCCTCGGGACGACCGCTCTCAGGCGTCGCGGTGGAGCCAAGGGCTTCCGTCACTCGTCCTCACCTGAATCCGGGTCGTGGCCGTGCCGCGTCCGGCCCGGCCGCACAGCGGTGCTTGTCCTTGCGTACGCATGCACGCACCCTCATCACAGTGCGTGTAGCAGGGCCGGAGGGACTTGAACCCCCAACCGCTGGTTTTGGAGACCAGTGCTCTACCAATTGAGCTACGACCCTTTGCGGCACTCCCAACCTACCGCATACATCCGGCTGCACGGAGTGTGCGGTCGAATCCGGCTGTTGATCGGCCAACGACGAGTGAGTGTACGTGCTTGACGGCCGGGCGTCGAACGAGAAGCGCGCGAAGTCTCCGCAAACCCGTGTGCCACCCATTTCGCCCGTCTGCGACGATGCATCTATGACCGCTGCTACTCCCCCAGTACAGTCCCCGACCGACCGGCGGGTATCGGCCCGGATCGGCTCGATCTCCGAGTCCGCGACCCTCGCCGTCGACGCCAAGGCCAAGGCCCTCAAGGCCGCGGGCCGTCCGGTGATCGGCTTCGGCGCCGGTGAGCCCGACTTCGCCACGCCCGACTACATCGTCGACGCCGCGGCCGCGGCCTGCCGCGACCCGAAGTACCACCGCTACACCCCGGCCGGCGGCCTCCCCGAGCTCAAGGCCGCGATCGCCGCGAAGACGCTGCGTGACAGCGGGTACGAGGTCGAGGCGGCCCAGATCCTGGTGACCAACGGCGGCAAGCAGGCGATCTACGAGGCGTTCGCCGCGATCCTGGACCCGGGCGACGAGGTCATCGTCCCCGCGCCCTACTGGACCACCTACCCGGAGTCGATCCGGCTGGCCGGCGGTGTCCCGGTGGAGGTCGTCGCCGACGAGACGACCGGCTACCGGGTCTCCGTCGAGCAGCTGGAGGCGGCCCGCACCAAGAACACCAAGGTGCTGCTCTTCGTCTCCCCCTCGAACCCCACCGGCGCGATCTACAGCCGTGAGCAGGTCGAGGCGATCGGCCGCTGGGCCGCCGACAACGGGCTGTGGGTGCTGACCGACGAGATCTACGAGCACCTGGTCTACGGCGACGCCGAGTTCCACTCGCTGCCGGTCGTGGTGCCCCAGCTGCGCGACAAGTGCATCGTGGTCAACGGTGTCGCCAAGACATACGCGATGACCGGCTGGCGGGTGGGCTGGGTCATCGGCCCCAAGGACGTCGTCAAGGCCGCGACCAACCTCCAGTCGCACGCCACCTCCAATGTGAGCAATGTCGCTCAGGTCGCCGCCCTGACCGCCGTCTCGGGCGACCTCGACGCGGTGGCCGCGATGCGCGAGGCGTTCGACCGCCGCCGCCGCACCATCGTGCGGATGCTGAACGAGATCGACGGCGTCGAGTGCCCGGAGCCGGAGGGCGCCTTCTACGTCTACCCCTCGGTCAAGGGGCTGCTCGGCAAGGAGATACGCGGCAAGCGGCCGCGGACCACCGTCGAGCTGGCCGAGATCATCCTGGAGGAGGCCGAGGTCGCGGTGGTGCCGGGCGAGGCGTTCGGCACCCCGGGCTATCTGCGGCTGTCCTACGCGCTGGGCGACGAGGACCTCGCCGAGGGCGTCTCCCGGCTGCAGAAGCTGCTGGGCGAGGCGGCCGCGTAAGGCGCCTGGTTTTCGTACGCACGACTCGAACGCGCGATCCGTAAGGACGACGCGGGAACGGGGGGGGGGGCCCCGGGGGGGGGGACGC
>NZ_JBHYVB010000016.1:0-24585 GCF_042750115.1 Streptomyces sp. NPDC059455 | reverse complement strand
TCGAGCGGGACACCGGCGGCCCGGACCGGCAGTTCCGCTGAGCCGGTCGCGCCCTCTCCGAGCCGATCGCGCCCGCACCGAGCCCCTGGCGCCCGGGGGCCCGGCCACCCCCCGGGCGGGGGGCGGGGGGGGGGGTTGCCCCCCCCGTTCCGCATGCGCGCGCCTCCCCGTTCGGGGAAAGCGGTACCGGCGGGTCCGGACGTGCGGCAGTATCTGCAGATGGCACGCGATGTACTCCTGCTCCCCAAAGCGCATCTGCATCTTCACTTCACCGGCTCCATGCGCCCCGCGACCCTCCTCGAACTCGCCGACAAGTACGGCGTCCATCTCCCCGAGGCACTGAGCGGCGGTGAGCCTCCGAAGCTGCGCGCCACCGATGAGCGCGGCTGGTTCCGCTTCCAGCGGCTGTACGACATCGCACGCTCCTGCCTGCGGGAGGCCGACGACATCCGGCGGCTGGTGCGCGAGGCGGCCCAGGAGGACGTGCGGGACGGGGCCCAGTGGCTGGAGATCCAGGTCGACCCCACCTCGTACGCCCCGCGGCTGGGCGGGCTGATCCCGGCTATGGAAGTCATCCTGGACGCCGTCGAGAGCGCCTCCGCGGACACCGGGCTGGGGATCAGGGTCCTGGTCGCCGCCAACCGCATGAAGCATCCGCTGGAGGCCCGCACCCTCGCCCGGCTCGCGGTGCGCTACGCGGACCGCGGCGTCGTCGGCTTCGGTCTCTCCAACGACGAACGGCGCGGATTCGCCCGCGACTTCGACCGGGCCTTCGCCATCGCCCGGGAGGGCGGGCTGCTGGCGGCGCCGCACGGCGGCGAGCTGTCGGGCCCCGGCAGCGTGCGGGACTGCCTGGACGACCTCGGCGCGGCCCGGGTCGGCCACGGGGTGCGCGCGGCGGAGGACCCGCGGCTGCTCGCCAAGCTCGCCGAGCGCCAGGTGACCTGCGAGGTGTGCCCGTCGTCCAACGTGGCGCTCGGCGTCTACGAGAAGCCGGAGGACGTCCCGCTGCGCACGCTGTACGACGCGGGGGTGCCGATGGCGCTCGGGGCGGACGACCCGCTGCTCTTCGGCTCGCGGCTGGCGGCGCAGTACGAGCTGGTGCGCGAGCACCACGGCTTCACGGACGCCGAACTGGCCGAGCTGGCACGTCAGTCGGTGCGCGGCTCGGCCGCGCCGGAGGAGGTCCGGCGGCGGATGCTGGCGGAGATCGACGACTGGCTGGCGGGCTGAACCTACTCATGTGAGCAGGTTGGGTCAGAGGCTCACGCCGACCGTCACCGGCTCGTTGACCAGCCGGATCCCGAACGCCTCCTCGACCCCGGCCACCACCTCGCGGGCCAGCGCCAGCAGGTCCTCGGTCGTGGCCCGGCCCCGGTTGGTGAGGGCGAGCGTGTGCTTGGTGGAGATCCGGGCCGGGCCGGTGCCGTAGCCCTTGGTGAAGCCCGCCCTGTCGATCAGCCAGGCCGCGGAGGTCTTGATCAGGCCGTCGCCCGCCGGGAAGGCGGGTGGCGCGATGTCCGGGCCCAGGCGTTCGGCGACGCGGGCCAGGAAGGCGGCGTGGGCGTCCTGGTCGAGCACCGGGTTGGTGAAGAACGACCCCGCGGACCAGGTGTCGTGGTCCTCGGGGTCGAGCACCATGCCCTTGCCCGCGCGCAGCCCCAGGACGGTCTCGCGGGCGACGGCGGCCGGCACCCGGTCCCCCACCTCGACGCCGAGCACCCGCGCGGTCTCGGCGTACCGGACGGGTGCGGAGAGCCCGCCCGCGTCCTCCAGCTCGAAGCGGACCCGGAGCACCACATGGCGGTCGGGGTCGGCCTTGAAGCGGCTGTGGCGGTAGGAGAAGGCGCAGTCGGCGTTCGGGATCGTGACGACCTCGTCGGCGCGGCGGTCGTAGGCGATCACCTCGGTGATCGTGGCGGAGACCTCCTGGCCGTAGGCGCCGACGTTCTGTATCGGCGTCGCGCCCGCGGAGCCGGGGATTCCGGCGAGGCATTCGATGCCCGCGAGCCCCGCCTGGACCGTGCGGGCCACGGCGGCCGACCAGTTCTCGCCCGCGGCGAGCTCCAAGCGGGTGCCGTCGAGCGTGAAGCCGCTGGTGGCGATGTGCAGGGCGGTGCCGTCGAAGCCCTTGTCGGCGATGACCAGATTGCTCCCGCCGCCGATCACCAGCAGTGGGGTCCCGGCCGCGTCGGCCGCCCGGACCGCGGCGACGACCTCGTCGTCGGTCGTGGCCGTGAGCAGCCGGTTGGCCGGTCCGCCGAGACGGAAGGTGGTGAGGGGCGCGAGAGGGGCGTCGTGGAGTTCCTGCACGCGCTCAAGAGTACGGGGGCGCCCCCTGGGCTCCTGGGGCGGCCGCCCCCGGTGTGGGGAGTCCGGGGCCGGCGGGCCTGCGGGCCGTAAGGGGCTCGGACGGGCCGCACGCGCTCCGGCGTGCTCTCATCCGCCCGGGGGCCGCATCGGGCGCGGTCGAGGGCTCAGACGAGCCGTACCACGGCGCGGGCCCGGCCCAGCACCTTCTGGCCGGCGCTGGTCGCCGTGATGTCGAGGCGCACCGTACGGGCCTCGTCGTCCAGCTTGGCGGTCACCTTGGCGCCGATCTCGATGACCGCGCCCTTGTCGTCGTTGGGGACCACGACCGGCCGGGTGAAGCGGACGCCGTACTCGACGAGGGCGCCGGGGTCGCCGGCCCACTCGGTCACCACCCGGGCCGCCTGGGCCATGGTGTAGGCGCCGTGCGCGATGACGTCGGGGAGACCGACCTCTCTGGCGAACTTCTCGTTCCAGTGGATCGGGTTGAAGTCGCCCGACGCGCCCGCGTAGCGCACGAGGTCGGCGCGGTTCACCCGGAACTCGCGCGTCGGCACCTCGGTGCCGACCTCCACGGCGTCATACGAGATCTTGGCCGTCATCTGCTCTCCTCCACCTCTGCGTCAGCGGCGCGGGCCACCAGCGTCGTGAACGACGTCGCTACATGATCACCCGCCTCGTCGTGGACCTCGCCGCGGACGGACAGGATGTCGTTCCCGGCCAGCGACTTGATCGAGTCGATGATCGAGGTGACCCTCAGGCGGTCCCCCGCGCGGACCGGGCGGGTGTACTCGAACCGCTGGTCGCCGTGGACCACCCGGCTGTAATCCAGTCCCAGCTGGGGGTCCTCGACAACCTGCTTCCCGGCCGCCTTGAAGGTGATCGTGAAGATGAACGTCGGCGGGGCGATCACATCGGGGTAGCCGAGGTCCCGGGCCGCCCCGGGGTCGGTGTAGACCGGATTGGTGTCACCGAGGGACTCGGCGAATTCCCGGATCTTCTCCCGGCCGACCTCGTACGCGGCGGTGGGCGGGTAGGTCCGCCCCACGAAGGACTGGTCGAGCGCCATCGGCGCACACCTCCTGCGATTGAATTACCAACGAAACGAGGCCGCCCCCCGCGAGTGGGGGCGGCCTCGAATGAGAGTTTATTGCTATCGCGTCTCACGGTGCGCGGTGTGCGCGTTGCAACGCGGGCAGTGCTTCTTGATCTCAAGACGATCCGGGTCGTTGCGCCGGTTCTTCTTGGTGATGTAGTTCCGCTCCTTGCACTCCACGCAGGCCAGCGTGATCTTCGGGCGGACGTCGGTGGCAGCCACGTGAGTGCTCCTTGACGAACAGGCTAGGGGATTAACGCAGAAAGAGTAGCCGATCGAAGGACCGACCCCACAATCGGCTACTGTCAGTAGCGGTGACCGGACTTGAACCGGTGACACAGCGATTATGAGCCGCTTGCTCTACCGACTGAGCTACACCGCTGTGATGCGAGTGACTCCCCGCTCAACCAGCGTAGCGGAACGAGAAGCCTCACACATCAGAGCCCCAATACGGAATCGAACCGTAGACCTTCTCCTTACCATGGAGACGCTCTGCCGACTGAGCTATTGGGGCGAGCGATGAAGACATTACACGGTCGGCCGCCGAAGGTGAAATCCGTATCGGCCCCTCGTCACCCTGGACTCATGCACCACACCGGTACGACTATTCGGCTCCTCCACGAGGCCGCCCCCACCTCGTCCTAGGCTTCGCTTCGCACCCGCGTGATCTTGGCTGCGCACGCACTCCGACGCGTGCCCGGCGCGTCACCCGTCGCGTGCCCGGCGCGAATCCCAGGAGCGCGATGCCCGAGAGCCAGCAGCAGCCGCAACAGCCGCCCAGGAACGGCGGAGCGGCCCCCGACGAGCCCACCGCCCTGGTGCTCGGCGGCGTCCGGCTCGCCGACGGGCGCACCGTGGACGTCCGGCTCAGCGGCGGGCGGATCGAGGCCGTGGGCACGGCGGGCAGCCTCGCCCCCGGCACCCGGCTGGACCTCGGCGGCTATCTGCTGCTGCCCGCCCCCGCCGAACCCCACGCCCACTGCGACACCGCCCTTACGGCCGACATCGCGGGGCCGGTCCCGTACGCCCCCGGGGACGTCCAGCGCCGCACCGTCGAGGCCGCCCTGCTCCAGCTCGGCCACGGCGCGACGGCGCTGCGCACCCATGTCCGCATCGGCGGGGTGCACGGACTGCGCTCCCTGGACGCGGTCCTGGAGGCCGGCCGGGCGCTGCGCGGGCTCACGGAGCTGAGCGCGGTGGCGGTGCCCCGGGTGCTGACCGGCACCGCCGGGGCGGACGGTCTGGCGATGCTGCGGGACGCGGTGGGGATGGGCGCGTCGGTCATCGGCGGCTGCCCCGACCTCGACCCGGACCCGACCGGCCACGCCGAGGCCGTCCTCGACCTCGCCGCCCGCCACGGGTGCGCCGTCGATCTGCATACGGACAGTGACGACCCGGCCCGCCTCGCCCGGCTCGCGGCGATGGCCGGGGGCCTGCGGCCGGGCGTCACCATCGGCCCCTGTGGCGGGCTGTCCCGGCTGCCCGCGGAGATGGCGGGGAGAGTCGCCGAGCGGCTGGCGGCGGCCGGGGTGACCGTCGTCTGCCTCCCCCAGGGCGACTGTGCCGGGCTGGAGCACCAGGGCATGCGGGGAGCGCGCATCCGCGCCTGCGCGCCGGTGCGGCTGCTGCGCGCCGCGGGCGTCCGGGTGGCCGCGGGCAGCGGGGCGCTGCGGGACGCGGTGAACCCCGTGGGGCGCGGCGATCCCCTGGAGGCCGCCTTTCTGCTGGCGTCCCGGGGCGAGTTGCGGCCCGAGGAGGCGTACGAGGCGGTGTGCGCGCGGGCGCGGGCCGCGATGGGGCTCGCCGAGGTGCGGGTGGAGGCCGGGTTCCCGGCGGAGCTGCTCGCGGTGCGCGGGGACGGCCTCGCGGGGGTGCTCTCGCTCGCGTACAGCAGGGTCGTGGTGCACCGGGGGCGGGTGGTGGCGCGTACCAGCGCGGTGCGGGAGTACTGCGACTCGGCGGCCGCGACGGCGCTGGATCTGCCCCGGCAGGCGCGGCCGCAGAGCGGCGGCGAGCAACAGTAGGCCGCACGGCGTACGGTCGGGATCATGCGCATTGTCATCGCTGGTGGACATGGACAGATCGCGCTGCGGCTGGAGCGGCTGCTCACCGCGCGCGGAGACGAAGTGGCGGGCATCGTCCGCAAGCCCGAACAGGCGGGCGACCTGCTGGCGTCGGGCACCGAACCGGTCGTCTGCGACCTGGAGTCGGCCTCGCTGGAGGACGTGGTCAAGCATCTGGAGGACGCGGACGCGGCCGTCTTCGCGGCCGGAGCGGGCCCCGGCAGCGGTGTCGCCCGTAAGGACACCGTCGACCACCGGTCCGCGGTGCTCTTCGCGGACGCGGCCGAACGGGCCGGGGCCCGGCGGTTCCTGATCGTCTCCTCGATGGGCGCCTCCCATGAGCCGCCGCCGGACACCGACCCGGTCTTCGCCGCCTATCTGCGCGCCAAGGCCGCTGCGGACGACGACATCCGCGCCCGGGACGGCCTCGACTGGACCGTGCTGCGCCCGGGCCGGCTGACGAACGACCCGGGCACGGGCCGGGTGAAACTGGCCGAACACACCGGCCGCGCCGAGATCACCCGCGACGATGTGGCCGCGGTCCTGGTCGCCCTCCTGGACGAGCCCCGTACAGCGGGCCGCACGCTGGAGCTGATCAACGGCGACACGGCGGTGGCGGACGCGGTGAGGGCGGTCGCCGAGCGGAGGTGAGGGGCCGGGCCGGCACGACCCGAACGCTCAGAAGTCCACCCGGGCCGGGGCGTCGGCCCGGGCCACGGACTCCTGGGCGTACTGGCGCTCGTACGCCGTCCGGATCCGTTCGATCCGCGGGTCCTGCGTCCCCGCCTCGGACGCCGGGTAGAGCAGGACCACCTCGTACGAGCGCTCCCGCTCGATCGTCCCGTTCTGGTCCCGCCACTGCCCCCGGCCGTCGTGGATCGTCAGACCGGCGGGGAAGCGCGGGGTGATCCGCCGGTCCACGAAGGCCAGGAACTGCTTCTCGGTGACGGGCGGCCCGCCGTCGGGGCGCTCGGTGCCGAAGAAGAGCCGGGTCTCGACGTACGGCTTGCCCCGGCCCACGGCGCCGGAGGCCGCCGCGGCGGGCGGATCGTCCAGCGCGGCGTACGCGGCGACGGGAGTGGCGGCGGCGAGGGCGAAGGCCGCCCCGACGGCGGCGAGACGGACGCGTGGCTTCATGGTCGGCATCGTCCGATCGTCCCGGCGCCGGGGACCCTCGGGAAGGGCGCCTTACGGTGCACATCCGTGCGAGGCGCGAGGCGCGGGCCGCATCCGCGCGAGGTGCGGGGCACTTCCATGCGAGGCGCAGGCCGCAACCGCGCGGGCCGCATCCGCCCGAGGCGCCGGGCACATCCGCGCAAGGCGCGAGGCGCGGGCCGCATCCGCGCGAGGTGCGGGGCACTTCCATGCGAGGCGCAGGCCGCAACCGCGCGGGCCGCATCCGCCCGAGGCGCTAGGCGCAGGCCGCATCCGTGCGAGGTGCGGGGCACTTCCATGCGAGGCGCAGGCCGCAACCGCGCGGGCCGCATCCGCGCGAGGCGCCGGGCGCAGGCCGCATCCGTGCGAGGCGCGAGGCGCGGGCCGCATCCGCGCGAGGTGCGGGGCACTTCCATGCGAGGCGCAGGCCGCAACCGCGCGGGCCGCATTCGCCCGAGGCGCTAGGCGCAGGCCGCATCCGTGCGAGGCGCCGGGCGCAACCGCGCGGGCCGCATCCGTGCGGGGCGCCGGCCGCATCCGTGCGAGGCGCGAGGCGCAACCGCGCGGGCCGCATCCGTGCGAGGCGCCGGGCGCAACCGCGCGGGCCGCATCCGTGCGGGGCACCGGGCGCATCCGCGCGAGGCGCGAGGCGCAACCGCGCGGGCCGCATCCGTGCGAGGCGCCGGGCGCAACCGCGCGAGGTGCGGGGCACCGGGCGCATCCGCGCGAGGCGCCGGGGCAGGCCCGACCCGGTGTCAGACGGCAGCGGCCCGACCCGGGACCACCCGGCCCAGGACGTCGTTCAGACCCTGCGCCACCGGGCCATCGCGAACGAGAACACCCCGAAGAGCGCCAGCCCCAGCGCCACCGCGATCAGCAGCCAGGGCCCCGCCGCCGTTCCGGCGAAGGTCCGCAGGGTGTCGTCGATGCCCTTCACCTTGTCCGGGTCGTAGCGCACCGCCGCCGTGAGCGCGAAGCCGCCCGCCACCGCGAACACCGCCCCGCGGGCCACCCCGCCACAGATCCCGAGCGCCTCCACGGCCCGCCGCGTCCGCCGGGACATCGCGCCCGTCTTGAGGTGCTTGCGGAAGCCGCGCCGGATGGCCCGTACCGCGATCCACACCCCCGCCACGGCCACCGCGGTCCCGGCGGCGGCGACCAGCCACCGGCCGTACGGCAGGTCGAGCGCGCGGGCCGTCACGTCCTTCGACTGCCGGTCGCTGGAGCCGCTGCCCTGCTCGCCGGTGGCGAAGGAGAGCACCGAGTACGCGATGACGCCGTAGAAGACCGCGCGGGCCGCCCCCGCCAGCCGCTTCCGTGCCGCGCCCCCGTCCGGCCCCGCGGCCCCGAAGACCGCCTCGGACAGCCGCCACAGCGCCATGCAGGCCAGCCCGATGCCGACCGCCCAGACCAGCGCCGCGCCGAACGGCTGCTTGGCGAGGATCTGGAGCGCCCCGCCCCGGTCGGCCTGTTCGCCGTGGTCGCCCGAGGCGATGCGCAGCGCCAGGACGCCGATGAGCAGATAGAGCACGCCCCGGGTGGCCAGCCCCCAGCGGGCCGCCGCCTCGATGGCCCGGGTGCCCGCCTGGCGCGGGGTGCGGGTGCGCGTTGCCGAACCCAATCCGCGTGCGATCGACGATGCGTTCACCGTTTCCTCCCCAGTTGTCGCTCATCGTTTGCCCTGGACGTACATGCGGAAACGGGACTTTCTCTTGTTGGTTGAAGCGATCCGCCCTACGCTGCCGCCACTGAATCTGACGAACCGTCAGATCGCAGGGACGGACAGGAACCACCACGAGGAGACCGGGGAGAGATGGCGAGATGACCGGCGAGACGAACGGCACCACCGAGCTGCCCCTGGTCATCAGCGTCGATGACCATGTGATCGAGCCCGCGCACCTCTTCGAGACCTGGCTCCCGGCCAAGTACCGGGACCGCGGCCCCAAGCCCCTTACGGCCGGGATCGGCGAACTTGCCTACATCGGCGGCAAGTACAAGTTCACCACCGACCCGGACGGCCAGCTGACCGACTGGTGGACTTACGAGGGCGACCTCTTCCCCTACAAGCGGATCATCGCCGCCGTCGGCTTCTCCCGCGACGAGATGACCCTCGACGGCATCACCCGCGAGCAGATGCGCCGCGGCTGCTGGGACCCCAAGGACCGGCTCGCCGACATGGACCTCAACCATGTCGAGGCGTCACTGTGCTTCCCGACCTTCCCCCGCTTCTGCGGCCAGACCTTCGCCGAGGCGAAGGACAAGGAGGTCGGGCTGGCGTGCGTCCGCGCGTACAACGACTGGATGGTCGAGGAGTGGTGCGGCGACAGCGGCGGCCGCCTCATCCCGCTCTGTCTGATCCCCCTGTGGGACGTCGACCTCGCCGTGCAGGAGATCCGCCGCAACGCGGCCCGCGGCGTCCGCGCGGTGACCTTCAGCGAGATCCCCACCTACCTCGGGCTCCCCAGCATCCACAGCGGCTACTGGGACCCGTTCTTCGCCGAGTGCGAGGCCACGGGGACGGTCGTGTGCATGCACATCGGCTCCTCCTCCCAGATGCCCGCCGCCTCCCCCGACGCCCCGCCGGCCGTCCAGGCCGCGCTGAGCTTCAACAACGCCATGGCGTCGATGATGGACTTCCTCTTCAGCGGCGTCCTGGTCTCCTTCCCGCGCCTGAAGCTGGCCTACGCCGAGGGCCAGATGGGCTGGATCCCCTACGCCCTGGAGCGCGCCGACGACGTCTGGGAGGAGCACCGGGCCTGGGGCGGCGTCCGCGACCTCATCCCCGAGCCGCCGTCCACGTACTACTACCGGCAGATCTTCTGCTGCTTCTTCCGCGACAAGCACGGGGTCGCCTCGCTGGACACGGTCGGCGTGGACAACGCCACCTTCGAGACCGACTACCCCCACGTCGACTCCACCTGGCCGCACACCCGCCGCATCGCCGCCGAGCATGTGGCCGACCTCTCCCCCGAGACCACGTACAAGATCCTCCGCGGCAACGCGATCCGCATGCTGGAGCTGGACCTCGACCGGGGGCTGCGACGGACGTAGGCGAGCCGGACGTCGTGTCGTGGCGTAAGAGTGCGGATGCCGACTGCACGTCGAACATGTGCTACTGGTACGGCGACAAGTATCACGGGAACATCGTGGGGCGCCGGCTGCCCGAACGCCGACGGTCCCTGGCCGCGCCACCGCGCCCAGGGGCCGTCGCGCTTACGCCGGCCCGGCGACGCCAGGGCACTGCGGGCGAAGGAATACCGCGGCCCCGGACGGGCGCGGGGCCAGGCGGACGGCGCGGGGCCAGGCGGACGGTGCGGGGTCAGGCGGACGGTGCGGCGCCGCCGCTCGTGCGCGGCTGGGTCGAGGCGCAGTAGCGGCACTTGCGCGCCGCCTCGGGGATGTCCTCGGCGAGGCACTCCGGGCAGGTCTTGAGCGGGCCCGGCTCCCCGAAGACCTCCGCGCCGCAGCGGCGCTGGGTGTACTTGTACGGCACGACGATCAGGAAGTAGATGACCGCCATGAAGATGATGAAGTAGATCAGGGCGGAGATGAACGACCCGATGTTGAGGTAGGTCGAGGTGTTCCCCTGAGCGCCGAGCTGCCAGCCGAGCCCGACCGATTTGCCGCCCTGGAGCCGGGCGATGACCGGGTTGATCACGGAGTCGGTGAACGCCTTGATCAGCGTCGAGAACGCCAGCGCTGTGACCAGGCCGACGGCGACAACGATGACATCACCGCGCATGAGGAAGTTCTTGAAGCCCCTGAGCACGATCCGCCCTCTCTGTCCTGATACGGGGGAATCACCACCCTAGGAGCGCTCTTACGGAGCCCGGGGTACGCCACGGCGGACGGCCGCCCGTACGGCGGCAGACCCCCCCGCGCGCGCACGCGAGCGGAAGGCCGACGGTCCACGGACCGTGACGCGCACTCCGGGGCAGCGCCCTCGGGCGCGGGACCACTCTCGACGGACGGCTTCCCGAATAACTTAAGCCATGCAATGAAATAAGCCCTGCCGCGAGGATTGACGCTCTTCGTCGGGCCTTGAATCATTTAGTCACCGAACACCGTGACAACACCGGTGCTCCGGCGCGAGGTGGCCGTGAACACGCCGGTCACCGGGCTCGCTCTTTCCCCCTCACGGCCGTGACCGCACCGGCCGTTCCTGTCCGCACAGGAAGGCATCGACACTTATGAGATCTGTCAGGCCTATGACAAGACCTCTCACGCCCCGCTCCACCCTGGTGGGCGCCCTCGCTGCGGTCGCCGTGGCCGTCGGCCCCTGGCTGACTTCTCCAGCGGGCGCCCAGGTGGCCCACACCGGCTCGGCCTCGGCGGGCGAGACCGTCAACGTCTACCTGACCACCACCTCCGGCTCCGACGGCCGCACCGTCGTCAAGGGCCTGGAGCGGCAGACGCCCATCACGTTCGCGACTGGCGGCGGGGGCAATGTCACGGTCGACGAGTCCCGGACATACCAGGAGTTCTCGGGCGCCGGCGCATCGTTCACGGACACCGCGGCATGGCTGTTCAACAGCAGCGGCGCGCTGAGCCAGGGCACCCGCGACGAGGTGATGCGCAAGCTCTTCTCCCCCACCGACGGCATCGGCGTGAGCTTCCTGCGCAACCCGATGGGCGCCTCCGACCTCGCCCGCTTCGGCTACACCTTCGACGACGTACCGGCCGGACAGACCGACCCCGGCCTCACCAGATTCTCGATCAACCACGACCTGGCCGACGTCCTGCCACTGACCCAGCGGGCCAAACAGCTCAACCCGGCCCTGAAGGTCATGGCCTCGCCGTGGACCGCCCCCGCCTGGATGAAGGACAACGACCAGCTCAACCAGGGTTGGCTGGAGGGGCAGTACTACGGCACCTACGCGAACTACTTCGTGAAGTACCTCCAGGAGTACAAGAACCGCGGGGTGCCGATCGACTACGTGACCGTGCAGAACGAGCCCACCTGCTGCGGCGGCTACCCGTCGATGCAGTGGAACGGCTCCGGACTCAACTACTTCACCAAGAGCGAGCTGCTGCCCAAGCTGGCGAACGCGGGCCTGAACACCAAGGTGCTCGCCCTCGACTGGAACTGGGACCAGTGGTCGGGCTACGGCGCGCCCGTCGTGGACGACACCGCCATCCGCAACCACCCCAACTTCGGCGGCATCGCCTGGCACGGCTACGGCGGCGACGTCCGCCAGCAGACGACCGTCCACAACCAGTACCCCAGCGTGGACGCCTTCGACACCGAACACTCCGGTGGCACCTGGATCGCCAACCAGCAGAAAGAGGACATGCACAACCTGATCGACTACACCCGCAACTGGGGCAAGAGCTGGATCAAGTGGAGCCTCGCGGTCGACCAGAACAAGGGCCCCCACAACGGCGGCTGCTCCACCTGCACCGGCCTGGTCACCGTGCACAACGGCGACAGCCAGAGCGGCAAGGTCGACTACACCGTCGAGTACTACACGATGGGCCACCTCACGAAGTTCGTGAAGCCGGGCGCCCGCCGCATCGACTCCACCGCCAGCTCGACGGTCCCGAACGTGGCCTGGAAGAACCCTGACGGCTCCAAGGCGCTGATCGCCTACAACGACACCGGCGGCCAGCAGACGCTGAAGGCCAACTGGGGCAACCAGTCCTTCACCTACCAGCTCCCCGCCGGGGCCTCCGCCACCTTCACCTGGACCGGCAACCAGTCGTAAGCGCGGCGCCGGTACCCGGACCCGCTCGCAGGGCAATGGCCCCTGACCGCGCCGCCGGCCGTGTGCGGGCGACGACCGCTACGGGAGGCGGCGGACGAAGTCCATCAGCAGGGCGCAGAACGCCGCGGGCTGTTCCAGCGGCGCGAAGTGGCCGACGCCGGGGATGACGACGGTCCTCCGGCCCGCGTCGAGGTCACGGGCCAGGCCCTCGCCGCCTTCGTAGAAGTCGGGCATGTCGTGTTCGCCGACACCGACCAGGGCGGGGATGGTGAGCGTGCGCAGCGCCGCCGGGCCCGTGCGGCGGGCTGGTCATGGGGCCGGTACCCGACCAGGACCAGGCCCTCCACCCGCTCGGATGCCGTGACGGCGGCTTGGAGCGCCACCAGGGCGCCGAGCGAGTTCCCGGCCAGGACGAAGCGGTCGGCCCCGAGGCGGCTGAGCGTGTCGAGCACGTCCGGCCAGGGGGCCACCTCGCGGCGGTCGGGCACGAGCGCGTCGCCGTGGCCGGGCAGGTCCAGGGCGATGGCCCGCACGCCCGCCCCGGCGAGCCGCGGGAGGTGTGCGTCCCACATGGTGCGGTCGGTGGGCCGGGCTTGGAGGTGCCCGGTACGGGCAGCACGACCTCGGAGCGGGCGAGCAGCCAGGCCAGCGCCACAGGGGACGGACTGGCGCCGTGGGCGGCCGCGGTCCGGTCGACCGGGCCGCCGGGACGGGCGAGCTCGCCCGCGGCCACCGGCGCCCAGGGGATGAAGCCGATGTCATGGCGGGTGCAGTAGTCCAGGACATCGGCGGAGCCGCGGTCGGTGAGGTTGTAGCGGTTCTGGACGGTGGCGATCTCGGCGATCGTACGAGCCCGCTCGATCTGGTCGACGCTGACCTGGGACAGGCCGATCGCGACGACCTTGCCCTCGTCCTGGAGCCTCTTCAACTCACCGGCCTGGTCCTCCAGCGGAACCTTCGGGTCGACGCGGTGCAGCTGGAACAGGTCGACGTGGTCCAGGCCGAGCCTGCGCAGGCTCATCAGGGCCTGCTGGCGCAGGTACTCCGGGCGCCCGACCGGCGGCCACGCCTTCGGGCCGAGGCGCACCAGCCCCTCGCGGGTCTCCATCGTGTCCGGGCCGTTGCGGGTCAGCCCGGCCTTCGTCGCGATGAGCACGTCATCGGGGTAGGGGGGGATCGCCTGCCGGATGATCTCCTCGCTGACGTGAGGGCCGTAGGAGTCCACGGTGTCGATCAGCTGCACGCCGAGTTCGACGGCCCCGGCGCACCACGCGGACGCGCCACCTCGTCCCGCCGCAGCCCCGGCACCCGCCGGTCCCCGGCGTCGGGCAGCCCGACGCCCCGCGGTGTGATCACCGCTCGGCGAGCACGCAGGTAGTCACCGAGCTCGTTGTCGCTTGCCATGCCCATCACGCTAAATCGGTCCCCTGCATCAGGGCGTGGGTGCGGTGCACCCACCCGGGTGCGGCAACCGAATCCGGCGTCCCGGGACGAGAACGGCCCCTGACCGCGTTTCCGCAGTTCAGGGGCCGTTTCCCACGTGTGGCGGCGCCAGGATTCGAACCTGGGTAGGCTAAGCCGACGGATTTACAGTCCGCTCCCATTGGCCACTCGGGCACACCGCCTGGGATGTGGCCAGGTGCCCCGCTCTCGCGGTGCTGCTCCCTGGCAACGACGTAAACAATACCTGATGTGCAGGGGTGCTTCGCCACCCGGTTGATCGCCGCTCGATCATGGCCGAGATCGCTAGGCTGGCCGGAGCGGTCCGCTGGGCCGTGCCACTGACGGATCTACGTACGAGGAGCCAACTCAAGATGGCCGACTCCAGTTTCGACATCGTCTCGAAGGTCGAGCGGCAGGAGGTCGACAACGCTCTGAACCAGGCGAGCCGCGAGATCTCCCAGCGTTACGACTTCAAGAACGTCGGCGCCTCGATCGCGTGGTCGGGCGAGCGGATCGAGATGCGAGCCAACTCCGAGGAGCGGGTCAAGGCGATCCTCGACGTCTTCCAGTCCAAGCTGGTCAAGCGGGGGATCTCGCTGAAGGCCCTGGACGCGGGCGAGCCGCAGGCGTCGGGCAAGGAGTACAAGATCTTCGCCTCGCTGCAGGAGGGGATCTCGCAGGAGAACGCGAAGAAGGTCGCCAAGATCATCCGCGATGAGGGGCCCAAGGGTGTCAAGGCGCAGGTGCAGGGCGAGGAGCTGCGGGTGACGTCCAAGAGCCGGGACGATCTGCAGGCCGTGATCGCCCTGATCAAGGGCAAGGACCTGGACTTCGCGGTGCAGTTCGTCAACTACCGGTAGGCGGCGCCCGGACCGGTACGGCAGGGGCGGTGCGGCATGGCCGTGCCGCCCCTGGTGTTGTCGGCGCCCTGGGTCAGCGGTGGGCGAAGGGCTGGTCGGTGGGGACGATTTCGTGGCCCAGGGGGGCCAGCGAGATCGGGATGAGCTTGAAGTTGGCCAGGCCCAGGGGGATGCCGATGATCGTGAGGCAGAGGGCGACGCCGGTCACGAGGTGGCCGAGCGCCAGCCACCAGCCCGCGAGGATGAGCCACAGGACATTGCCGACGCAGGAGGGTGCTCCGGCGTCGCGGCGGGGGACGACGGTGCGGCCGAAGGGCCACAGGGCGAAGCCGGCGATGCGCCAGGAGGCGATCGCGAGGGGGATGCCGATGATCGTGACGCAGAGCAGGACCCCGGCGAGGAGATAGAGGATCGCCATCCAGATGCCGGAGAAGATCAGCCAGATCAGGTTCAGGAGGGTTTTCACGGTCGGCGGCCTCCTGCCATCTGCTCGAGGCGGGCGATGCGCTCCCGCATGGGTGGGTGGGTGGAGAAGAGCTTGGCCATACCCTCACCGGCGCGGAAAGGGTTGGCGATCATCAGGTGGCTGGCGGTCTCCAGGCGGGGCTCGGGCGGCAGCGGAAGCTGCGTGGTGCCCGCTTCCAGCTTGCGCAGGGCGCTGGCGAGGGCCAGGGGGTCGCCGGTGAGCTGGGCGCCGGAGGCGTCCGCCTCGTACTCGCGGGAGCGGCTCACGGCGAGCTGGATGATGGCGGCCGCGAGCGGGCCCAGGAGCATGATCAGCAGCATGCCGAGGAAGCCGGGGCCATCGTCGTCGTCGGACCGGCCCATGGGGATCAGCCAGGCGAAGTTCACCAGGAACATCACGACGCTGGCGAGCGCGCCCGCGATCGAGGAGATCAGGATGTCGCGGTTGTAGACATGGCTGAGTTCATGGCCGATGACCCCGCGCAGCTCGCGCTCGTCCAGCAGCCGCAGGATGCCGTCGGTGCAGCAGACCGCCGCGTTACGGGGGTTGCGGCCGGTGGCGAAGGCGTTGGGGGCCTCGGTCGGGGAGATGTAGAGCCGGGGCATCGGCTGGCGCGCGGCCGTGGAGAGCTCACGCACCATCCGGTACAGCCCTGGTGCCTCGAACTCGCTGACGGGGCGGGCGCGCATCGCGCGCAGGGCCAGCTTGTCACTGTTCCAGTAGGCGTACGCGTTGGTCCCGAGTGCGACGATCACCGCGATGATCAGTCCGGTACGGCCGAAGAGGCTGCCGATGACGATGATGAGCGCGGACAGACCACCGAGGAGTACGGCGGTCTTCAGCCCGTTGTGCCGGCGGTGCACGGTGTGCCCTCCCGATGTGCCGCAGGGGAACGCTTTGCCTGGTGTCTCCACCTTCCAGTGGACCCTCCTGAAAAAGTCAACGCCAGGCGAAGGGCACCAGTTCCCTTGTGCACATGGGCGCACCCCCGCGGGCCCGCGGGGGTGCCTACAGCAGGGTGCTCGAGGCGAACCGGAGGACGAGTTGCGGGGCGCCGGAGAGGGCGATGCCGGCGGCCGCGGTGAGGGCGATGGCGGCCGTAAGGGGGACGGCGCGGGAGCGGGTGACGGCTGGCCCTGCGGCGGGCACGGGCTCCGACTCCGCGGCGGGCTCCGGGGCGCGGAACAGCACCGTCGTCCACTGGAGGTAGTAGTACAGCGCCACCACCACGTTCAGCGCCATCACCACCGCGAGCCAGCCCAGCCCCGCGTCCACGGCCGCCGAGAAGACGGTCACCTTGGCGAAGAGGCCGATGACGCCCGGGGGCAGCCCGGCCAGGCACAGCAGGAAGAAGCCGAGGGCCAGGGCGGCGGCCGGGCGGGCCGCGTACAGGCCGCGGTAGTCGGTGAGCCGGTTGGCCGGGCTCGTACGGGCCACCAGGGCGGCCACGGCGAAGGCGCCGAGGTTCACGACCGCATACATCAGGGCGTACGCAACCGTGGAGCCGATGGCGCGGGACGCGTCCTGGCCGGAGTCGGCGTAACCGGCCGCGGCGATCGGGACCAGCAGATAGCCCGCCTGGGCGACGGAGGACCAGGCGAGCAGCCGTACGGCGCTGAAGGAGCGCTCCGGGCGCTGGCGCAGCGCCGCGGCGTTCCCCGCGGTCATGGTGAGGGCGGCCAGGACCGCGACGGCCGGGCCCCACACATCGGCGTACGAGGGGAAGGCGAGGACGGTCACCAGGATGAGGCCGGAGAACCCGACCGCCTTACCGACGACGGACAGATACGCCGCGACGGGCACCGGCGCGCCGACGTAGGTGTCGGGCACCCAGAAGTGGAAGGGCACGGCGGCGGTCTTGAAGGCGAAGCCGACCAGGGTGAGCACGACGCCCGCCTGGGCGAGCGTGTCCAGCCGCGGGTCGACATGGGTGAGGGCGCCGGCGATCCGGGACAGGTGGAGGCTGCCGGTCGCGGCGTAGACGAAGCTGACGCCGAGCAGCATCACGGCGGTCGCGGTGACCGAGGAGAGGAAGAACTTCAGCGCGGCCTCGGAGGAGAGGCGGTCGCCGCGGCGCAGGCCCACGAGGGCGAAGGCCGGGAGCGAGGCCACTTCGAGGGCGATGACCAAGGTGGCCAGATCGCGGGAGGCGGGCAGCAGGGCGGCCCCGGCGGCGGAGGACAGCAGCAGGAACCAGAACTCGCCCGCGGGGAGTTTGAGGTCGTCGAGAGAGCTGAAGGACAACAGCGCGGTGAGCAGCGCCCCGCCGAGCACCAGGAACTGGATGACGAGCGCGAACGTGTCGGCCGTATAACTGCACGCGTGGGCGCCGCTGGTCAGGCAGAAGGTGGAGCGGTCGCCGTCCAGCAGCGGCAGCAGGGCGAGCGCGGCCAGGGCCAGTCCCGCTATCGCTCCCCAGCCCAGCAGGTGCTTCCTGCGCTCGGGCAGGAAGAGGTCCGCGACGAGGACGGCGAGGCCGGCCAGGGCCGCGATGGTGGGCGGTGCGACGGCGAGCCAGTCGACGGACTGGACGAGGCTCGTGGCGAGGCTCGAGGCGTTCGGAGTCATCGGGTGCCTCCCGCGAGGAGCTGCTGCACGGCCGGGTCGGTGAGGCCGAGGAGGGCCGCGGGCCACAGTCCGGCGAGGACGGTGAGGGCCACCAGGGGGCTCCAGGCGGCGAATTCATGGCCGTGGACGTCGGCCAGGGCGGGCCGCTGGGCCTCGGTCCCGGTGCCGGGCTCGATCGGATGGTCGCCCATGCAGACGCGCCGTACGACGATGAGCATGTAGCCGGCGGTGAGCAGGGTGCCGAAGGCGGCGAGCGCCATATAGGTGAGATATGCCGGGCGGCTGAGCCCGTCGGCGGGGTCGAAGGCGCCGAACATGGCGAGCATCTCGCCCCAGAACCCGGCGAGTCCGGGCAGCCCCAGGGAGGCCACGGCGCCGAAGGCGAGCAGCCCGCCGAGGCGTGGCGCCCTGCCGTAGAGGGCGGCGCCGCTGGTGCCCGAGAGCTGGTCGAGGTCGGTGGTGCCGGAGCGGTCCTTGAGGGCGCCGACGAGGAAGAAGAGCAGCCCGGTGATCAGGCCGTGGGCGATGTTGGCGAAGAGCGCGCCGTTCACGCCGGTGGGGGTGAGGGTCGCGATGCCCAGCAGCACGAAGCCCATATGGCCGACGGAGGAGTAGGCGATCAGCCGCTTGAGGTCGCCCTTGGCGCCCGCGCGGGCCAGCGCGAGACAGGCGAGGGATCCGTAGATGATGCCGACCACGGCGAACGCGGCGAGGTAGGGCGCGTAGGTGTGGGCCGCGTCGGGGGTCATCGGCAGCACGATGCGGACGAGGCCGTACGTGCCCATCTTGAGCAGCACGCCCGCCAGCAGCACCGAGCCCACGGTGGGGGCGGCGGTGTGGGCGTCGGGCAGCCAGCTGTGCAGCGGCCACATCGGGGCCTTGACGGCGAGTCCGACGATGATGGCGAGGGCCGCGATGAGCTGGGTGGTGTGGCTGAGCTTCGCGCCGCCCGCGCCGGAGGCGCTATCAGACGCAGTGGTGGCGAGTGCCACCATGTCGAAGGTGCCGCCCTTGAGCCCGACGAGGAGGAGGCCGAGCAGCATGACGACGGAGCCGAGCAGCGTGTAGAGGATGAACCGCCAGGCGGCGCGCTCCCGTTCGGCGCCTCCCCACCGGTTGATGAGGAAGTACATCGGGATGAGGACCATCTCGAACGCCAGGAAGAACAGCATCAGGTCCAGCACCGCGAAGCTGGCCAGGGTGCCGGACTCCAGGAGGAGCAGCAGCGCGACGAAGGCCTTGGGGGACGGCCCGGAGGGCCGGTTGAAGTAGGCGTAGAGCGCGCTGAGGAAGGTCAGCAGCGCGGTCAGCACAAGCAGCGGCAGCGAGACGCCGTCCACGCCGAGGTGGATGCGGATGTCCAGCGCCGGGATCCAGCCGATGTCGGTCTGGGCCTGCATCCTGGCCGGGTGGTCGTGGTCGAATCCGGCGGCCAGGGCGATGGCGGCGGCGAGCACCACGCCGGTGACGGTCACGCCGTGGCGCATGACGGCCTGGTCGGGCCCGCGGCCGCGCAGCCCGGGCGGGGCCGGGAGCAGGGCGGCGACGGAGCCGAGCAGGGGGAGCACGACCACGGCGGCGAGGAGGAGTTGCTGGACGGTGTGGTTCACGGGTCAGGCTCCCGCTGCGACGAGGACGGCGGCCACGGCCAGGACGAGCGAGCCCGCGATCAGCGCGCCGAGGTAGGTCTGCACATTGCCGGTCTGGGCGCGGCGGACGGCCGCGCCGAGCAGCCGGGGCGCACCGCCCGCGCCGCGTACGTACGTCTCCACGACCTCGCGGTCGAGGAAGTGGACGAGCCGGGCGGCGGCCCGCACGGGCCGGATGAACAGGGCGCTGTAGACGGCGTCGAGGTGGAAGCCGACGGCCGCGTGGCGGTGCAGCGGGCCCAGGAGCAGCCGCCCGGGGTCGGCGGGGTCGCTGGCGCCCGCGATGGAGCCGTAGGCCGCCTCGTGGGTGGCGATGGCCTCGGCCTCGGAGACGGCGTCGGCGGCCTCGGGGTGGGCCGCCACCGCGCCGAGCGGGACCCGGCGGGCCCGTGCCGAGCTGTGCCGCCAGGCGCCGTACATGACGAGGGCGCCGCCGAGGGCCAGCCCGGTGCCGAGGACGGACGTGGTGAGGGTCGGGGTGAGGGACTCGCCGTCGAACCAGTCGGGCAGCCTGCCGTAGGCGAGGCCGAGGGCGGCCGTGGGGAGGAACAGCACCCACAGGACGACGTTCATGGCCACCGGCTGCTTGCCGTGGTCGGGGACGGGCTCGCCCTGGCCGCGGAAGGCGAGCAGCCACAGCCGGGCCGCGTATCCGGCGGTCAGGAGCGCGGTGAGCAGCCCGGCGAGGAGCACGGTCCAGCCGACGCCCTCCGGGACGCCGGAGGTGTGGCCGGTGGCGGCGTGCTCGGCCGCGCCGAGGACGGCCTCCTTGGAGAAGAAGCCCGCGAAGGGCGGGATGGCGGCGAGCGCGAGCAGCGCGACCGTCATCGTCCAGAAGGCGTCGGGGATGCGCTGGGCGAGGCCGCTCATCCGGGACATGGCGGCCAGGGAGTTGCTGCCCGTGGCGTGGATCACCACGCCCGCGCCGAGGAAGAGCAGCGCCTTGAACGCGCCGTGGGTGATGAGGTGGAAGACGGCCGCGCCGCGGTCGTCGACGGCCAGCGCGCCCGTCATATAGCCGAGTTGGCCGACGGTCGAGTAGGCGAGGACGCGTTTGATGTCGTCCTGGGCGAGCGCGGCGAGCGCCGAGCCGACCATCGTCACGGCCGCCATGGCGGCCAGTACGGCGAGCGCGGCGGCGGAGGAGGCGAAGACGGGCAGCAGCCGGGCCACCACATAGACACCGGCGGCGACCATGGTGGCCGCGTGGATCAGCGCGGAGACCGGGGTGGGACCGGCCATCGCGTCCGGCAGCCAGGTGTGCAGCGGGAACTGCGCGGACTTGCCCGCGACCCCGGCCAGCAGCAGCAGCGCGATCAGGGTGGGGTGGTCCAGCGGCACCCCGGCGGTCTCGGAGGTCAGCCGGGTGTGGATCTCGCTGATGCGGAACGTACCGGTGTCGCCCGCGAGCGCGAAGATGCCGATCAGGAACGGGACGTCACCGAGCTTGGTGACCAGGAACGCCTTGAGGGACGCCGAGCGCGCGGCCGCGGTCTCCCAGTAGTGGCCCACCAGGAAGTACGAGCAGATGCCCATGATCTCCCAGCCGACGAGCAGCACGATCAGGTCGTCGGAGTAGACGACGAGGAGCATCGCGGCGGTGAAGAGGGAGACGAGCGCGGCGTAGGAGGGGTACCGGGAGTCGTCCCGTAGATAGGCGGTCGAGTAGATCTGCACACAGCAGGCGACGACGGCGACGAGGACCGCGACCAGGGCGGCGAAGCCGTCGATCTGGAGGGCCAGGTCGACGGGGACCGAGCCGGTGTCGGCGAGCCGGGTCGCGGCGGTGAGCGGGGCCGTGCCGCCGCCCGCTCCGCCGCCCTGCCGTACGGCGACGAACACGGCGAGCCCGGCCGCGGCGAGGGTCGGCAACACCGCGAGGGGGCGGACGAAACCGGGGGCGCGGCGGCCGAGCAGGAGCCCGGCGACGGCGCCGAGGAACGGCAGGAGGGGGACGAGAACGGCGGCGGTCGTGGTCGTCACGCGGTCTGCCTCCGGGCGCGTCGTGCCTGGTCGGCGTCGTTGTCAGTGGGGGCTGCCATGCTGTCGTCCATCGGGTCCTGGCCGGCCGACGGGGGGTCGGCCAGGTCCCGCAGCCGGTCGACGTCGGAGGTGCCGCGGTTGCGATACACGAGCAGGACGATGGCGAGCCCGATGCCGATCTCGGCGGCGGCGATGGCGATGGTGAAGAGGGTCAGCGCCTGGCCCGCGTGCAGGGTGTCGCGGAGCCAGACGTCGAAGGCGACGAGGTTGAGGTTGACGGCGTTGAGCATCAGCTCGACCGACATCAGCATCAGGATCGCGTTGCGGCGGGCGAGGACGCCGTACAGACCGGTGCAGAAGAGGAGGACGGCGAGCACGGCGGGGTAGGCGAGGTGCATCAGCGCATCTCCTTGCCGTGGCCGGCGCGTGGGCCACTGTCGTGGCCGGTTCCGGGGCCGCTGCGGTGGTCGGCACCAGGGCCGCTGTCGGCGCCGCTCTTGCGGGAGAGGACGATCGCGCCGACGAGCGCGGCGAGGAGCAGCACGGACAGCGCCTCGAACGGCAGCACCCAGTGGCGGAAGAGGCTCTCACCGGAGACGGCGGTGGAGCCCTGCACGCCCTTGTCGAGCTCGATCCAGGTGGTCCGGAAGGCGTCCACGACCACCCACACCAGGACGCCCGCGGCGGCCACGGCCACGGCGAGCGCGGCGGGGCGGTTGCCCGAATCGGCGTCCGGGGAGCGGCCGATGGGCGCCTTGGTGAGCATCAGCCCGAAGAGGAGGAGGACGACGACGGAACCGACGTAGATCAGCACCTGCACCCAGGCGATGAACTCCGCGGTGAGCAGGAGGTACTCCACGGCGAGACCGCCGAGCGCCACCACCAGCCACAGGGCGGCGTGCACCAGCTGTTTGGTGGTGACGGTGACGACGGCCGCGCCGAAGGTCGCGATGCCCACCAGCAGGAAGGCGATCTCGACTCCGGTCGGCGACAGGAACCCGTGGCCGGTGGCGGCCAAGTGGAGCGCAGGGCTCACGAGGCGGCTCCGTTCCCGTTCTCGGTCCCGTTCTCGTTGCCATTCTCGTTGCCGTCGGTCGTCCCGCCGGATCCGCGCTGGGCCTCGGCCTGCGCGGCATCGGCGGCCTGCGCGGCCTCGGCGGCGGCGAGCTTGTCGGCGGCCTTACGGGCGGCGGCGAGCTCCTTGGGCTCCTCGGCGCGCGGGTCGAGCGCGGGCGGCGCGGGCACCGTCCACATCCACTCGCGGAGCTTGTCCCGCTCATGGGTGAGATCGCGGATGTCCTCCTCCGCGTACTCGAACTCCGGCGACCAGAACAGCGCGTCGAAAGGACACACCTCGATGCAGATACCGCAGTACATGCACAGCGCGAAGTCGATCGCGAACCGGTCCAGCACATTGCGGCTGCGCTCGCGCCCGCCCGGAGCGGCCGGGGGCACGGTCTCCTTGTGCGAGTCGATATAGATGCACCAGTCCGGGCATTCGCGGGCGCACAGCATGCAGACCGTGCAGTTCTCCTCGAACAGCCCGATCACCCCGCGGGTGCGGGGCGGCAGCTCGGGCTGCGCGTCCGGATACTGCGCGGTGTGCGACTTCCGGGTCATCGTGCGGAGGGTGACGGCCAGGCCCTTGGCCAGACCGGATCCGGGGATGCCCATCAGGAGATCACCACCTTGACGACGCCGGTGAGGGCGATCTGGGCCAGTGAGAGCGGAATGAGGCAGGTCCAGGCGAACCGCTGGAGCTGGTCCTCGCGCAGCCGCGGATAGCTGACCCGCAGCCAGATCACGATGAAGGCGAGGACGGCCGTCTTCAGCAGGGTCCACAGCCAGCCGAGGCCATCGGCGGACGGACCGTGCCAGCCACCGAGGAAGAGGACGGTGGTCAGCCCGCACAGGACGACGATGCCCGCGTACTCGGCGAGCAGGAAGAGCGCGAACCGCAGGCCCGTGTACTCGGTGTACGCACCGAAGATGATCTCGGAGTCGGCGATCGGCGCGTCGAACGGCGGGCGCTGGAGCTCGGCGAGACCCGCGGTGAAGAACACCACCCCGCCGACGATCTGCCACGGCACCCACCACCACTCGAACGCGTCGAGGATGCCGGGCAGCGAGACCGTGCCCGCCGCCATCGCCACGGAGGCGGCCGTGAGCAGCATCGGCAGCTCGTACGCCATGAGCTGGGCGGCCGTGCGCAGGCCGCCGAGGAGGGAGAACTTGTTCGCCGAGGCCCAGCCCGCCATCAGCGAACCCAGCACCCCGACGCCCATCACGGCGAGCACGAAGAAGATGCCCGCGTCCACGACCTGGCCGGCCGCGCCCTCGGCCGGGCCGATCGGGATCGCGACGAGGACGAGGAGGTACGGCAACAGGGCGACGGCGGGCGCGAGCTGGAAGATCCGCCGGTCGGCCCCGGCCGGTACGACGTCTTCCTTCTGCGCGAACTTCACGCCGTCCGCGACCAGCTGGGCCCATCCGTGGAAGCCGCCCGCGTACATCGGCCCGAGGCGGCCCTGCATATGGGCCATGACCTTGTGCTCGGTCTGCCCCACGACCAGGGGCAGCACGAGGAAGGCGAGCAGGAGGGCGAGCAGTCGCAGCGCGACGTCGAGGACGTCGTTCACGCGGCGCCTCCTGGCTGGTCGTCGGTGTCGTGGTCGGGGGTGGCGTCCGGGGTGACGTCCTCCGACGTGGCTGGGGTGCCGGGGGCGGGTGCGGGTTCGGGTTCGGCTTCCGGCTTCGCGCCGGGTCCGTCTCCGGCCGCCCCGGGCTCCGCTTCCGGTTCCGGTTCGCGTTCCGGTGCCTGCGGCTCACGCGGGGACTCGGCGTCCTCGTCCCGCGCGGGGCGCGCATGGTGCCAAGGGGCGTCGGAAGAGCGGCGCTGCGGCGCGGGGCGCCGCGGGCGGGCCGGGGCGTCGGGCGCTGTCGGCTCGTCGGCCGCCGCCTGCCCACCGGCGGCCGTGTCCGTGGCCGAGGCTTCGGCCGCGGCCTCCGCACCCGCCGAACGCTGACTCGCCGGGCCCTCGCCCACGCTGCGGGAGCGCCGGGCCGGGCCTTCAGCCATAGAGGCAGGAGTCTCCGCCGCCTCATCCGCCGGACGCTGGCTCGCGGAACCCTGGCTCGCACTGCGCACACGCCGGGCCGGGCGCTCGGCCGCAGAGGCGGGGGTCTCCCCCGCCGCATCCGCCGCATCCGCCGTTTCCGCCGTTTCCGCCGTTTCCGCCGGACGCTGGCTCGCCGAGCCCTGGCTCGCACTGCGCACACGCCGAGCC
>NZ_JBHYVB010000015.1:94140-95843 GCF_042750115.1 Streptomyces sp. NPDC059455 | reverse complement strand
GAACCACGGGGCGGGCTGCCGGCGCGGCGCCTCCGCCAGATTTCGGCGATGTCCGCCGTACCGGCTTGGATAGGCTGATCGCGCGACTGCGACTGCGACTGCGACTACGACTCGGCGAGGGGAGTTCGGGGTGGTGGCACAGCCATTGAGCATCGCGGTGGCGCAGCCGAGGTGCGCCGCTCATGAGGTGGCGGCCAACGCGGTGGCCCACGCGGAGGCCGTTCGGGCGGCGGGCGCGCGGGTGGTGGTCTTCCCCGAGATGTCGCTGACGGGATACGAGCTGGACGCGACGCCGGTCGCCCCGGACGATGAACGGCTGGCTCCGATCGTCGCCGCGTGCGCCGCGACCGGGACACTCGCCCTGGTCGGCGCGCCGGTGGCGGGTCCGCGCATCGGCATCCTGGCGTTGGACGGAGATGGCGCACGGGTGGTCTACGGAAAGGTCCACCTGCACCGCGGCGAGGCCATCCACTTCGTGCCCGGGGAGCCCGCCGTGATCGACGTGGACGAGTGGCGGCTGGGTCTCGCCGTCTGCCGCGACACCGGTTTCCCCGAGCACGCCGCGAAGACGGTGGCGCTGGGGATCGACGGCTACGTCGCCGGAGTTGTCCACGCCGAACACGAGGCCGGGCTCCATGGCGAGCGCGCCCGCCGAGTCGCCGCCGACCACGGTGTGTGGGCCGCCACTGCCGCCTTCGCGGGTCCGACCGGGGGCGGCTTCGACCGCACATCCGGCCGTTCGGGCATCTGGTCCGCGGACGGGGAGCTGCTCGCCGAGACGAGCGCCGCGCCCGATGAGATCGCACGGGCGGTCTTCGTCAAGTGAGCCCGGGGCGGGGCGGCCGCGGGAGCGGCGGCGGGAGTCGTCACGGGACTCGTCGCGGGGGCGTCCGCGGGAATCGTCGTATCAGAGCCCGAACGCCCTGGTCACCCGCTCAGTGAGCTCATCTTCCGTCATCGCGGTGTCGACCTGGATGGTTTGCAGTCGGAGACGCTCGGCCTCCTCCTCGAGGCACGTGGTGAACATGCGATCCCGTTCGGCGAGGTTGCGGCCGGCCCTCGCCGGATCGCTGGTCCTCCAGACGAACCCTTCCCCCGGTACCGACCGACTCCGAAAGGCGGTCTGACGGAAATCGGGAGTCGGAAGAAGCCAGACGGCGTGCCGAGGAGCGTCGAGCAGCGGCTTCACGAGGCGCGGGAGCAGCCGGAACCCCTCGACGATGACGCGGGGCTCCGACGGGAGGCGAAGGAGGTCTTCGACGATCAGGCCGAAGCCCTCACCCCGGAACCAGTGGAACGTCTCGAGCATGACCTCGGGAGACCGGTTCACCCATCGCTCGTCCATGTCCATGGCGATGAACCGATGCAAAAGCGGCGCCTCCTCGGGGGTGGCCCGCCCAGCGTGATCCCGCATCACATCATCGGTCGCGTAGAGCCGCCAACCGTAGCGGTCGGCGAGCCGACGGGCGATGGTCGACTTGCCCGCACCACTCCCGCCACCGATCCAGAAGACGTGCCGCAGCCGCGCCGCGAGCTCCGTGGCGTCGGCCACATCTTCGTATTGTCCGGGCCGCATTTCTCTCCGATCCAAGGGGGCGGCCCGGTGTACGTTCCAGGTGGGCCCCCAGGGGTTGCGGGTGCGCGCCCACCACCCCCCGCGCCGGGACCCCCCCCCCCGGGGGTGCCTCGGGCGCCTGTCGGGG
>NZ_JBHYVB010000015.1:59617-94130 GCF_042750115.1 Streptomyces sp. NPDC059455 | reverse complement strand
TTCGTGTGAGAGATATATTATCTCAGTCTCGGCTCGCCGAGCGATCAGAGAGGTGCGCCCCCCCCCCGAGGTGTTGCGGGAGCGCGCACACACGCCCGCGCGCGGTGACCACCCCGCAGGGGGATCCGACGGTCAGCTGACGGTGAAGTCGATCCTGGCCGCGTGCGGAGCGTCCCAGGCGCGGATCTTCGGGGTGGCGATCTGATTGCCCCACGGGACGGTGCAAGCGCCACCGCCCGAGCCGCAGTTGTACCAGTGGCTGACGCCGTTGGCGTCCATGCCGAATGCCTGCATGGCGGCGTATTGGTCGGTCGCCGTCCACCTGTAGGTGACCTTGAGCCCGGGGACGCCGGTGATGGAACAGCTCGCGTTCCCGTAGCTGTACTTCACGGCGGTGGCGACGACATTGCCACCGCAGGAGGAGGTGGCGGCGCTTGCGGACGAGGCGGCGCTTGCGGACGGGGCCGCCGCGATGCCGCCCACGACCGCGGCCGCCGCCGCGGCCAAGGCGATGCGCTTGGACGGCCTCATGCGAATTCCTGTGTTGCCCACTGTGTTCACTCCGTTCAGAGACGACCACGCGGTTGGCGCGGTGGTGGGGACAGACCGTGCGGTCCGGCTTGCGACAACAACCCTGAGACCGGCTCCAGGTAAGGGCCATGGTCCGGGGAAGCATGGCTCCCTCGCGGGATGTCCCCCGCTCTGACCTGCGGCGATGTGCTACGCGATGACCATGTTCCGAGACGCTGCGGCGCACGCACACACCACTTTCGGTGCACGTACCAGCACCCAGAGTGACGAATGCCGTCTTCACGCCGTACGCCACCGCTACTCGGCCGCGGGCCCGGCGGCAGGCACCCGGCGGCCCGCGGTGGCCGCTCGCGTGGCGAGGCCGATGGTGCGGGTGAGCGTCATCGCCACGGCCATCAGCAGCAGCGCGTCGGTGAGGGCTTCGGTGGTCACCTGGTGGTCGACCATCCAGCGGCCCAATTGCCGGGCGAACCAGTGCTCCGATCCGTACGAGAACGCGGCTCGTGCCCCGACCACGACGATCCACAGCGCCGCGTAGGCGAAACCCGCACGGCTGACCGGCTTGCCGGTCGTGGGGCTGGTGTAGACCGTGGTGAGGGTCGTCGCCAGCAGGCCGACGGCCAACCCCGCGACGACGGCGGCGAGTTCGAGCGCCAGGCCGGAGCCGTGGGTGGCCGGGCTCTTGATGAAGAGGGGGACGATCGCGGCGGTCATCAGCAGCGGCCGCAGGATGCGCAGCTTCCCGATCTTGCGGTGGGGTCCGAGGTCCGCCTCCAGGACGGCGATCAGGACCGCACCGTTGATGATCATGGCTTGACCGATGGTGGACATGGGTTGGCGAGCCTCTCGGTGGACGGATTGCCGGGGATTCGGCTCGTTCAGGTTGGTGCCGGTACGCGTTCCCGCACGCCGTAGCAGGGGGTGACCTCCGGGGTGATCCCTTCGGCCGCCCGGTGGTACCGGTTCCCGGCACCGGGATCACCCTCGGATCACCCCGCAGATCACCCCGGAGGTCACCGCTCGGGGTGACGCGATGCCCCGCGGGCCTTCCTAACCTCGGGGCGAGTCAACAGGCGTACGCAACCGAAGCGTGGCCGACGGGAGTCCTCCAGTGAACGTGCTGCAAGTGCTGGCCGCGATCGCCGTCGTGATCTTCGTCATCGCACGTCAGCTACGCGGCGAGCCGCTGCGCGGCAAACGGCTGATCGTGCTTCCCGCGATCCTCGCCGTCATCGGTTTCACCAGCCTCGGCAAGGGTGGCCGCCACCTCACCACGACCGATCTCGCATGCCTCGTGATCAGCGCGGTGATCGCGGCCGGAATCGGCACCGCCCAGGGAGCGCTGCTGCGGTTGGAGCCGCGCGACGGGGTGCTGTGGGCGCGGATGCCGGTGTACGGACTGTGGCTGTGGCTCGCGCTGGTGGTCTCGCGGGTCGTGATGACGGTCGTAGCCGTGGCGCTGCACGCCCCCGTGGCGGGCTCCTCGGCGCCCATCCTGATGCTGCTCGGCCTCAACCGGCTCGGCCAGGCCGCCGTCGTCACACCGCGCGCCCTCGCCTCCGGTGTGCCGTTCGCCCCGGAGAAGGACGGCCGCCCCTTCGATGTGCGGGGTGCGCTGGCGGGGCTGCTGGGCGGGTCGGGCGACCCGTCCCCCGGCGCGGAGCGGCCCGCGCGGCGGCCCCGGCCCACGGAGTATCCCGCTCGCACGGAGTATCCCGGCCCCACGGCGCCGTACGACCGGTCGGCGCGTGACGGCCTGCGCGACCGGGGCCGCCGGGGACGGCGATGACCGAACGGCACCCGGCGGGCAACGCGCGCACGGCATCCACCCGAGCCGGCGAAGGAACGGCGCCCTCGGCCCATGACGCGGTACCCCCCGGCGCCGCGGCCGAGCGGTCTTCGGGTCGCTATCCTGCATCCGTGCTGCGTACGGTGTCATGGCTGATGAGGGCCGGCGCGTACGCGTTCATCGGCCTGCACACCTTCACGGGCCCTCCGGCCGGGGCCGGGGCGGTGACCCTGGCCGTCGTCACGTACGCGCTGGGCGGCCTGGCGCTGCTGCTGTGGGAGCTCACCCACACCCTCGGCGACGAGGCCGCGAGGCGCGCGCCGCGCATGCGGATGCGGGTCCTGCTCGGGGTCGCCGCCGCCCTCTCCGGCTACGCCAGCGCCTTCCCGCACGCCGGAGCACTCATCGCCCTCTCGCTGATGGCCGTCATGCAGCTGGGCACCGAGCTGAGCCTCCCGGTGGGCTGGGCCGTGGCGGGCTGCACGGTGGTGGCCCTGGAGACCGGGGTCCTGGTCGCCGGGGCGAGCCGCGGGTTCGCGCTGGGCTATCCGATGCTGGTGGTTCTGGTCCTGGTCGCGAGCCACAACCGGCGCGCCTACCGGATACGCGCCGAGCAATCGGCCGCCATGCTCGCCCAGAGCGAGCTGCTCCGCGCGGAGCAGCGCCGGGTGGCCGTACTGGACGAACGCACCCGGATCGCCCGCGAGATCCATGACGTACTGGCCCATTCGCTCGGCGCCCTGAGCATCCAGATCCAGGCCGCGAGCGCCCTGTTGACGGATCACCGGGACATCGACCGGGCCGTCACCGTGCTCGACGGAGCGAGGCGGCTGACCGTCGACGGGCTCGCCGAGACCCGCCGCGCGGTGCACGCCCTGCGCTCCGACCTCGCGCCGCTCGACGAGGAACTGGCCACGATGGCGGACACCCACCGGCAGCGGCACGGCGTTCCGGTACGGCTCAGGGTCGAGGGCGAGCCCTCCCCGCTCCCGGCCGACCAGGCGCTCCCCCTCTTCCGTACCGCGCAGGAAGCCCTGACCAACGCCGCCAAACACGCCCCCGCCCAGCCGGTGGAGGTCACCCTGACCTATGAGGACGAACACGTGACGCTCACCGTCGGCAACCCGCTCGACGCACCGCCCCCATCCCCTCGGCAACCACCCGCGTTCGCCACCGTCGACGGCGGCTACGGCCTCACCGGGATGCGCGAACGCCTCCTGCTGCTGGGCGGGACACTCGACGCGGGCGTACGGGACGGACAGTGGCGGGTCCGGGCCGAGGTGCCGCGATGAGCGCCCAGGACACCCGGCCGCTGCGGATCGTGGTCGCCGACGACCAGGCCAGCGTCCGGGAGGGGCTGGTCCTCATGCTCGACCTGCTGCCGGACATCGACGTCGTCGGTTCCGCGGCCAACGGACAACAGGCACTCGACCAGGTCGCCGAGCACCACCCGGACGCGATCCTGCTCGACCTGCACATGCCGGTGCTCGACGGCACCGAGGCCACCCGCCGGCTCACCGCCGAGCACCCCGAGGTCGCCGTCGTCGTCCTGACCACCTACGCCGACGACACCTCCGTCCTGGAGACGCTCCGGGCCGGGGCGCGCGCCTACCTCACCAAGGACGCGGACCGCCGCCACATCGCCCGTACCCTGCACAGCGCCGTCGCGGGACTCTCCGTCCTCGACCCCAGGGTCCAGGCCACGCTGCTCGCCGCGGCGAGCGCTCCCGCCACCCCTCCCCCGGAGCCCGACCCCCTTCCCCCGGGGCCCGCCACCGCCGGCCGGCCGCTCCCGAACGGCCTCACCCGTCGTGAAGCGGAGATCCTCACGCTGATGGCACGCGGTATGACCAACGCGGAGATCGCCGCCGCCCTCTTCCTGAGCGGCAACACCGTGAAGACCCACATCAACCGGGTCTTCACCAAGACCGGCTCCCGCGACCGCGTCGCGGCCACCCGCTACGCCCGCGACCACGGCCTGGACTGACACAGAGCCACCAGACGCCGTTGGCTCATTTCAGAAGCTTGGCCACCACGCGGTCGAGCGCCTGGATGTCCTCGAGAGGCAGGGCGAGCAGGGCGTCGGGTGGGGTGGTGAGGATCGCGATGGCACGGGCGGCCAGCGCCTGGCCGTCCTCGGTGAGATGGACCAGCTTGGACCGGCGGTCGGCCGGGTTGGTGATGCGTTCGGCGAGGCCACGCCGTACGAGATCGTCGACGATGACGGAGGTGTAGGGCGGGTCCGCGCCCAGCCACTCGGCCAGTTCGCGAAGGGTGATCGGACCGGCGGCGAGCCGGCGCAACGCTCTGACGCGGCTGAAGCTCATGCCGAGGCTCTCCGCGACCACCTTGCGGCGATTGTGACGCTCCATCAGGAGCGTGTTCAGCCCCTGCCAGGCTCGGGCCGCCGTCCTGACGGTCTCGTCGTCCCGCTCATCCCGCTCATCCCGCTCGTCCCCCTCGTGCGGCTCGTTGTCATGTGGGCGCTCCATCAGACGTTCACTGTCTCCTTGGTCTCCTCGGCGGCGAGCCGCTTCGCCGTGCGCTGGGCCGTTGCCCGCGCCCAACGGCCGGAAGTGAGCGTACCCATGACCAGCACCGCGGCGCCGCAGCCGGCGATGATCCACCATGCCGTGCGTGCCGCGTCCGTGAAGGCCGCCGCGTCCGCGTGGACTCCCCCGGCCATGAGAGCGCCGATGACGGCCACGCCGAGGGACTGGCCGGTCTGCCGGCTGGTGGAGGCCACCGCGGCCGCGACACCGGCCTGCGAACGGGGCATCCCCGAGACGGCGGTATTGGTGATGGGCGCGTTGACCAGCCCGAAGCCGGTGCCGAAGAGCAGATACGCGATGACCAACAGGGGCACCGGAAGGTGCTCGGAGTAGGTGAGTGCCTGGAGCACGGCGCTCGCGCACAACGCCGCCCCGGCGAGCAGCAGCGGAGTACGTGGCCCCCGCGAGGCCACCATGCGGCCGGACACGGGTGCGGTCACCAGCGCCATGACCGCCATGGGCAGCATGAACAACCCGGCGTGCAGCGGATCGAGCCGCCGCACATCCTGAAGGTACAGGGAGCTGACGAACAGGAAACCGCCCAGACCGGCGAACGCGGCCACCGCGATCACGGTGGCGCCCGAGAACGGCGCGGAACGGAAGAACCGCAGGTCGATCAGCGGATCGGTGCGCCTCGGTTCGTACCACAGCAGCCCCAGCAGCGCGCACAGCGCCGCTGCCGTACACCCGGCGACGACGGGAGAGGTCCAGCCCAGGTTCGGCGACTCGATGATCGCGTACGTCAGCGCGACGAGCAGCACGATGACGAGCGACTGCCCGACCGGGTCCACTCGGCGAGGCCGCGGCGCCCGGGACTCCGGCACATACCTGCGGGTCAGGAAGAGCGCGGCAAGTCCGATGGGCACGTTGAGCCAGAAGATCGCCCGCCAGCCGGCCGACTCCACCAGCGCACCCCCGATGATCGGCCCGGCGGCCATGCTGATGCCCACGACACCACTCCACACACCGATGGCGCGGGCCCGTTCCCGGGGGTCCGTGAAGGTATTGCTGATGATCGACATGGCGACAGGGTTCAGCATCGACCCCCCGACCGCCTGAAGCATCCGCGCGACGATCAGCCAGCCGAGCCCGGGAGCCAGGCTGCACAGCAGCGAGGCCGCGGTGAAGATCACCAGCCCGGCCTGAAACGTGCGGCGACGGCCCACCCGGTCGGCGGTCGAGCCGGAGAGCATCAACAGGCTCGCCAGCACCAGCGTGTACGCGTCGACCGTCCATTGCAGCCCGGACACCGATGTGTGCAGGTCGCGCTGGATGGAGGGCAGGGCGACGTTCAGGATCGTGTTGTCGAGACTGACGATCAGCAGGCTCATGCAGCAGATGGCCAGCACGAGCCATCGTCGCCGAGGTGCCAGATCCGGCATGAAGGGCCTCCGTTTAATTGTGTTGTCATAATCATTATACAGACACAACTAAACGGGCCCGACCCGGCTCCGGCACCGCAGAGGTCATTCCGTTGTGCTGCCGAGCCGACGCGCCGTCGCCAACGCCTCGGCCCGCAGCGTCTTCAGCTCTCCGAGATCGTGCTGGTGGCCTCGGACGGCTGACCGCTCCACATCGTCCTGCGCGGCGCGGATCGCAGGCTCGACGCGCGCCCGCTTCTGGCAGGCGACGTCCCTGGCCGCCTGGTCCAGGAGCGCGTTGAACTCAGCCTCGCCGTCGGCTCGATCCGAGGCCTCTCGTTCCATGCGGCGGATCGCGTTGGGCCGTACGTCCTCCAGCGCGGTCACCGAGTAACCGGCCCGTCGCATACACGTGGCCCATGTGTGCTGCGTGGCGTTGACGCGCGGGTCGCGGTTCACCCGGGCGACGATCTTGGCGGCAAGGGTCTCCTCGCTGTAGAGCAATCGCTTCCAATCCTCCCCGTACAGCTCGGTCTGGGCCTGGTAGAAGCACCCGTCGGTACGGACCACGAGTTCGCCGCCCCCTGCCAAGGGGATGGTCTTGTGACTGGTCTCGGTCCCGAACGCGCCAGCTGCTCACCGGCGGTGTCGAGTGCCTGCTCGCGCAGGCGAATCCCCAGTGGATGCGGTGGAGGCCCCCCGTGCTGGAAATCCGGATGCCCAACGGCGTCGACCACGACCTGCGCCTGGAGGGGCAGGGCATCGTGCTGGTGCCATCGGTGTTCGGCGTACGTTCCATCGTCGACAACAGCCTCCGGGAGCAACCCACCGTCACCTACCCCGTCCAGCGGGAACAGCCCCTCGATCGGCTGACCGCTTTCGCCCCCGAGTCCGGTGCCCCAAGCTCCGCGAGGGCCCTGGCGGCGCTGCTGGGCCGCACCCGGGCGGTGGTGCTGAGGGTCATCGCCGACCATCCGGGCTGCTCCACCAAAGACCTCGCGTCCCTCACCGACCTCGCGCCGGCGAGCGCGAGCGAACACGCCACCGTTTTACGCGAGGCCGGATTGGTCATCACCCGTCGATACCGCAATACAGCGCTGCACAGCCTCAATGCGCTTGCCTGTGTTCACGGTACTCATTCCATTTCAGTCTGGGCACCTTCGACGGCCGCTCGAGCGACCTCGAAGGATTCTTCCAAGTGGCTCCTGACGTGCGTCGCCAAGAGCTGGTATCACCCAGTGCAGCGACCGGCTGAATTGATTACCAGCCCTCTCCAACAGCCTGATCAATCGGCCGCACATCGATTTCCCACGGCGCCCCGCACCTTTATTCGGTGGCCATCGAGTCATTGGGTTGGGGCAGTGCCGGGGTGGACCGTCCGCGATCTCGTCGCACACCTTCTGGGCGACTTCTACGGGCGGCCGGCGGCACCTGGACCGTGACGGCCAGCCGGACACCGCCCTCGCACGTGCCCGTATCGACGGCGCCCGCGAACTCGCCGAAGCCGCCTGTCAGATCGGGTCGATCATCTACTGACCGCAGCCACCTCACGGTCCGGCCGACGCGATGGCGGTTGACGAGGATCGGCAGCCCGGATCGTCACCGACCCGTCGGACAGGCCATAGAAGGGTGGCCCGCTAGGTACTGCGACCGTTCGCGTGCCATGAAGGACCTGTGGACCGCCCGGCAAATCGTCCTGATGGAGGAGGCAGGGTCAGGTAGATCAACATTCCACAATCGGATCTTTTCGTCCGCGCCAATAGCCAGGGTTTGGCCGTCCGGGCTGAACGCCACCGAGTTCACGGCATCAGTGTGCCCAGTCAGAGTGGTACGGAGCCCGCCGGTCGCCACGTCCCACAAACGCACCGTCTTGTCGTCACTGCCACTGGCCAGAGTCCGGCCGTCCGGACTGAACGCCACCGACCGCACGAAGTCACTGTGGCCGGTCAGAGTGATGCTCGGCTTGCCGGCGGCCACGTCCCACAACTGGATCTTCCCGCGCTCTCCACCGGTGGCCAGAGTCCGGCCGTCCGGACTGAACACCATCGACTCCACGGTATCGGTGTGCCCGACCAGGGTGGCGCGCACCTTGCCTGTGGCCACGTCCCACAAACGCACCTTCGTATCTCCGCCGCCACTGGCCAGAGTCCGGCCGTCCGGGCTGAACGCCACCGGGTTCAGGAAGTCGGTGATGTGCCCGGTCAGAGTGGTGCGCAACTTTCCGGCAGCCGGGTCCCACAACCGGATCTTTCCGCTCTCTCCGCCGCTGGCCATGGTCCGGCCGTCCGGACTGAACGCCACTGACAAGGCGAAGTCGATATGCCCGGACAGAGTGGTACGCAGCTTCGCTGTAGCCACGTCCCATAACCAGATCGCGCCAACTCCCCCGGAATTGGCGAGGGTGCGGCCGTCCGGACTGAACACCAATGAATCCACGACGACGCTGGAAGGTCCGGGCACGGTGAGGGTGTTCTGAGGCTTGTCGGTGGTCACGTTCCACAGACGCACCGTCTTGTCGGCACTGCCGCTGGCCAGAGTCCGGCCGTCCGGACTGAACCCCACCGACTCCACGGTATCGGTATGCCCGACCAGGGTGGCACGCACCTTCCCGGTGGCCATGTCCCACAATCGAACCTGCCCATGTTCCGCACCGCTGGCCAAGGTACGTCCGTTCGGACTGAACATCATGGGCCCCACGTAGTCGGCGCGTCTGGTGAGGGTGGTGCGGGTGCTCCCGGTGGCCACATCCCACAGCCGAAGCTGGCCTTCCTCCCCACCGCTGGCCAAGGTACGACCGTCCGGACTGAACACCACCGACTCCACGAAGTCGGTATGCCCGGTCAGGGTGGCACGCATCTTCCCCGTGGCCACATCCCACAGGCGTATCCGCGTGTCATCACTACCGCTGGCCAAAGTGCGGCCGTCCGGACTGAACGCCACCGAGTTCACGACGTCGGTGTGTCCGGTCAGGGTGGCGCGCACCTTCCCGGTGGCCACATCCCACAGCCGAATCCGCCCATGCCCTCCACCGCCGGCCAAGGTACGACCGTCCGGACTGAACACCACCGACTCCACGGCATCGGTGCGCCAACTCAGTTTGGAGCGCGGCTTCCCGGTGACCGCGTCCCATAGGCGCAGTGTCTTGTCGTCACCGCCACTGGCCAGAGTGCGGCCGTCCGGGCTGAACGCGACGGATTCCACAGCGTCGGTGTGCCCACTCAGACGGCGCCGAAGGGGAAGGCGCGCGGCGGCGAAAAGACTGGCCGTGGCTTCCTTGGTCGGAGTGGTCCGGTATGCCTGGACCGCCAAGAGTGAAGCCAGGTCAGGGTTGGAATCCACGAGGCCGGCCGACTGTGCCGCCAGCTGACGGGAGAGTGCGGTTCGCTGGGCGCTGAGCGCCTGGTGCCGCTCCTGCTCACTGGTCCGGTATTGCTGCCAGGCGATCAGCCCGGCGGCCAGGGCGAGTACGAGCAGGATCGACAAGGTGGCGGCGAACTGGCGCAGGCGTCGGGTGGTGCGGGCGACCGCTTCCTCTTCACGGCGGCGAGCGGTGCGGCTGGTGGTCAGGAAGTCACGTTCCAGAGAGGTCAGGTCGCTGTCGCTGTCGGCGTTGGCGCTGGCGTTGGCGCTGGCGTTGGCGCTGGCGTTGGCGTTGGCGTTGGCGTTGGCGTTGAGGAAGGCTTCCTCCGCGGCGGCGAGTCGGGTGCCACGGTAGAGCGCACCGGGCTCGCGGCCGAGTTCGTTCCAGGTGTGAGCGGCTTCGGTGAGCTGGCGGTGCAGACGCAGCCGTTCGCGGGCGTCATCGATCCATTCCCTCAGCCGGGGCCAGGCGGCGATGAGGGCTTCGTGGGCGAGGTGCACCGTGCTGCCGTCGAGGGTGACCAGTCGCGCCTTCACCAGCCGTTCCAATACTTCAGCGGTGGCGGTAGAAGTCTCTGTCTCCAGTTCTTCCCGGGCCGCGGGCCGCCGGGTGTCCTGTGCGCCTTCCCCCGGGGTGATCAGGCGTAGAAGGATCCGGCGAGCGCTGAGGGCTTGGGTGGAGGGCAGGTGGGTGTAGAGGTCTTCGGCGGTTTGGGCGAGGGCGCCGTGGACACCGCCGGCGGCTTCGTAGGCGGTCAGGGTGAGGGCCCGGCCTTTGCGCCGGTGCCAGGTTTCCAGGAGGGCGTGGGACACCAGGGGCAGGGCACCGGGTTCGCCGTCGACCTCGTCGATGATGCGCGCGGTCAGGGTGCGTTCGACGATATGGCCTGCGGCCTGGGCGGGTTTGACGATGGCCTCGCGGAGTTCGCCCCGGTTCATGGGCGGGACCAGGAGGGTGGCCTCGCGTAGCGCGTCGGCGAGGGGCCGGTGACCGGCCAGATGTCCGAAGAAGTCGGCCCGTACGGCGATCAGCACCCGTAATCGGCTGTCGGGGGCGGCGGCGGTCAGGAGGCGGTCGAGGAACCGGACGCGTTCTTCCGGGTCGGTGCAGAGGGTGTAGAGCTCCTCCATCTGGTCGACGACCAGCCAAGTATCCCCCTCTTCACCGCCCTTTGGGGTGAGCCGCTGGTCGTGGGTGCGCAGCGGGTGGGCGCCGGGGGTGATGACCCGGAGGGCGGCTGGGCGTAAGTGCGGGTCGTCGGTGGTGCGCAGGCGAGGTATGAGACCGGCGCGCAGCAGAGAGGACTTTCCGCTTCCGGAGGCGCCGACCACCACCGTGATCCGGTGCCGGCCGCTCAGACGCAGCAGGTCGTCGATGAGCTGGTCCCGGCCGAAGAACAAGGCCGCGTCGTCCGGCTCGAAGCGGGCCAGGCCCCGGTACGGAGGCTCGGCATCGTCGGTCCGCGGCTCGGCCACTTCATCCGCCGCCGCCTGCCGCCAGCGGTCTTCCCACTCCTCAGGGTCGCCGCCGCATGCCTGTACGTAGGCGAGCACCACCGGGAGGGTCGGCAGCCGCTCCCCCGCCGCCGCTTGGGACAGCGTGCTCGCCCCGTGGCCGGTACGCGCGGCCATGGCCCGATAGGTGGGGCCGCCTGCCTCCTCCCGCAGCTTCCGTAACTCAAACGCCAACCGCTGCACCGGACCCGCGCTCGGGTCCAGCGGGCTTTCGGGACGCCCCGCCATCGGTCACTCCTCCCCCGGCCCCCCCATGGACGCTTACACCTGTCCGTTGGAGCCCCATCCCAGTCATGTGAAGACGCGCTGTGTGACGAGTTGGCGGCAGCGTCGAGCGCGGTCGCCCAGTTCGCCACTGTCAGCGGAGAGTTCCGCCAGGTAGCTCGACATGCCTCCCCCTCAGCCCGCCGTCTGCGGCCTCGGCACCGCGTTCCGTCAGCAGTATCGTCACCTACGGAGCGGAGCGCGGGTCGGCGACCGGCCCGAGGACGGCCACGTCACCCAAGGGCAACCACGTCAGCCGAGGGCGACCACATCGACCGAGGGCGACCACATCAGGAGGACGCGCGTACCACCAGGCGTGGCACGATCACCGTCTCCCCCGTTCCGGCGCCGGTCATCTGCGCGGCGACCTGCCGCACCGCGGCCCGGCCGAGGAGTTCCTTGTCGACTGTCAGGGTGGTCAGCGGCGGGTCCACGAGCCGGCTCAGCGTCAGCCCGTCGCACCCGACGAACGCGCAGTCCTCGGGCACCCGCATACCGCGGTCGCGGGCGCGGCGCATGGCGCCGATGGCGATCAGGTCGTTGTACGCGAGCACCGCCGTCGCCCCGAAGCCGCCGGCCAGCACGTCGTCCATGGCCGCCGCCCCGCCCTCGAGGGAGTTGGCCGCCGGGAACACCCACCCCTCGTCGGCGGGCAGCCCGTGTTCGGCGGCGGCGCCGAGGAACAGTGAGTGGCGGGTGCCGTGGCCGCCGGCGTCCGGGCGGCCGCGGTCGTCGAGCATCGCGATCCGCCGGTGGCCGCGCTCGACGAGGTGGCCGACCGCATGCCGCATACCGGTGGCGAACTCGATCCGCCCGCCGTTCACGCTCGGTGGCCGGTGCTCGTTGTCGAGCAGGACGAAGGGCATACCGGAGCGGTGGATGAGTTCGATGGCGCCGGGGTCGAGCAGGAAGGCGACGCACGCGTCCACGTGGTCCACGACGGTCCGCGCCACCGCGGTCTCGCGTTCCAGGGCGGAGCCGGTGCTGTAGATGGCGACCTGCCAGCCGCGCTCGTCGGCCGCCGCCAGCACACCGGAAACCACCTCGGGGAAGAAGGGGTTGAGCACATCCGCGATGACCAGACCCAGCGTGGTGAGCCGCGGGCCGACCATGCCACGGGCGAACCGGCTGGGCCGGTACCCCATCGACTGGGCCACCCGCAGCACCCGCTGCCGCGTGGCGGGGTCGATCTCGGGTTTGTCGTTGACCGCGCGGGAGACCGTCTGCCGGGACACCCCGGCCGAGCGCGCCACATCCTCGATGGTGATGCGGCGCGGCCTGGCGCTCGTGGGCACGGGCCCCACCCCTCTCCCCACCCTCGGACGTGGTACGACGTGGCACTCGGGACCGCTCACGGGGGTGATCCCCGAAGCGCTTCTCCTCGATAATCACCGCGGCGTCGACGGGCGTCAACGGAACCCCACAGCCGAACACCCCAACCTCGCACACATATTGACACGGCGGCCGGGTGGGCCGGACAGTGCTCCGTGAACGCTCACGGGAACGTTCACGGAGGACAGAACATGCCCACGCCGAGGATCCCGCTCCGCCCCATCCACATCCCCGCAGCCCGCGCCGCCGGTGCTGCCCGTACCGCCCGCGCCGCCCGCTCCCGGTGGCGCGCGCTGTGCGCGGCGGTCGTACTCGCCCTGGCCATCGGCCTTCTGGCCGCCCCCGCCCAGGCCGAGGTCCAGCACCCCCGGCAGGAGTGGCTGCGCCAGTCCACCGCCGGGCTCTTCCTGCACTGGGGCATGTTCACCAACCCCCAGCACCGCGACTGCGCCGAATGGGAGCGCGATGTCACCGAGGGCGGCTGGAACGCCGACTACTGGGTGGACGAGGCGCGCAAGCTCGGCGCCTCGTACATCGTGCTCGCGACCTTCCACAGCGGGCTGGGCTACGCCCGCCCCTGGCCCTCGAAGGTCCCCGGCAGCTGTGCCACCGAGCGCGATCTGCTCGGCGAGCTGGTGGCCGCGGCCAAGGCCAAGGGCGTGCGCATCGTCCTCTACATGACCGACGACCCGCAGTGGCACAACGAGTCGGGCACCGAGACGCTGGATTCGGCCGCCTACTCGAAGTACAAGGGCCGGCAGGTGGACCTGACCACACGCCGTGGCTTCGGCATGTACAGCTACGACCTGTTCCTCGAGGTCATGGACAAGTACCCGGATCTGTCGGGGTTCTGGATCGACAACGACAACGAGTACTGGGAGGAGAACGGTCTCTACGAGAAGATCCGCGAGCGCCGGCCGGACTGGCTGCTGAGCAACAACAACGAAGACACGCCGATCATGGACACGGTCAGCAATGAGCAGAAGACCGGCATGACCCCGGCGTACGACTACCCCGCCGCCGTGACCGTCCCCATGCCCCGGCTGACCGAGGCCGACTACAAGCTGCCGACCACCGGCGACTGGTGGTACGACGGTGGGGACCACGAGGTCGACGCCCGGCTCAGCACCGGCCGTTACATCACCAACGCGGGCTCCTCCATCAAGTCGCTCATGGCCGAGACACCCATGGTGAACGGCAAACTCCCGCCCCAGCAGGAGGAGTTCAACGACTTCATGGGCAAGTGGGTCGAGCCCATCCGGGAGTCGGTGTACGGCGTCGAGGGCGGCGGCTACATGTACGGCGGGATGCAGCCCGGCTTCTGGAACGACGGCGCCCACGGCGTGGTCACCGTGGGCCGGGGCGAGAACGGCGACCGCACCCAGTATGTGCACGTGGTCACCCGGCCCCGCACCGACATGGTGCGGCTGGGCGACAACGGCTACACCGTGCGCCGGGTCACCGATCTACGCACCGGTGAGGCGATGCGCTTCAGCCAGTCCGGTGGCCGGCTGTCGATCCTCGGCATCCAGGACTGGGACCCGTACGACACCGTCTTCAAGGTCGAGACGGACGGCCGACGGCCCCTCTACCCGCAGTCCGGTGTCGGCGCCACCGCCACGTCCGCGCGTACCGGCCACCCGGCGGCCGACCTCGCCGACGGCGACTACGAGACCTACTGGGACAGCGACGGCAAGCTGCCCGTCTCCGTCACCCTCGACCTCGGCGGGCGCAAGCACGCCACGTCGCTGGCGGTGAACCAGCGCGAGTGGTCCCCCACACACGCCCGGTCGTCCTTCGGCCGCCCCGAGGACTCCGCGCGCATCAAGGACTACCGCGTCTACGCCAGCGGCGACGGCAAGCGCTGGACCCAGGTGCGCTCCGGCACGCTGCCCAGTGCGCGCGGGGTGCGCACCATCGACATCGGCGACCGCACCGCCCGCTATCTGAAGCTGGAGGTGCGCAGCCTCTGGGGCGGCCCGCAGGCGCCCGAGTTCTACAACCAGCTGCGCATCGACGAGATCCAGGTGGCGTACGGCCGCTCGAAGACCACCCGCACCGAGCTGCCGCTGGAGGCCGAGGCACGGCAGAACCGGCCGACGGGCGCGGCCCACTCCGTGGCATGCGGCGCCTGCTCGGGCGGCCGGCGCGTGGAGGGCCTCGGCGGCGGGTCGCGCGACTCCGTGACGTACCGTGACGTACGCGCACCCGAACAGGGCGACTACCGGCTCCAGTTGGACCACACCGCCGCGGCCGACTCCTCCCTGTCGGTGAGTGTCAACGGCGCGGCACCGGTCGAGGTACCGGTGGCCGCGGACAGTTCCGAGGTGCCGGAGAGCACGGCGGTGTCCGTGCCGCTCAAGGCCGGTGCCAATACGGTGAAGGTGTTCAGCACCGCCCGCCGTGGCCCCGGCCTGGACCGGATCGCGGTGGCCCCGCTGCCCCCGGCCTCGTACACCCCCAAGACCACGCTCACCGTACGGCCCCACGGTCTGCAGTGGGTCGGCCCCGGGCAGCGGTCCCTCACCGTCACGGCGACGCTCCGGCTGGACGACGACGAGCAGCTCGACAAGGTCAGCCTCGCCCCCCGGCTGCCGGCCGGCTGGACCGCGGACGGCGGGCCGGTCACGGCCCGGTCGCTGCGGCTCGGCCAGACGGTGCGGGGCACCTGGACCGTCACCTCCCCGCCCGGCCAGGACGCCGGGTCGGCGGACATCCCCGTCACGGCGGACTACGGGCTGCTCGGCCGGCAGAAGTCGGTGTCGGACCAGGTCCGGGTGCGGCCACTGCCCGACGGCCGGATATGGGCCCGTGAGGCGGAGGACTCGGCCAACCAGTTCGGCAGCACGGGCATCACCGGCTGCGGCCCCTGCTCCGGGGCCGAGAAGGTGCGCAACATCGGCGGCAGCGAGCAGGCGGCCATGGTGTTCCCCGATGTGGTCGTCCCCGACGGCGGAGAGCACACGCTGCACCTCGACTACACGGTCAACGGCACCCGCTCGTTCCAGGTGAGCGTCAACGGCGGCCCGGCGGCCAAGGTGACGGTGACGGACACCGGGAACACCACGCCACGTACGACCTCCCTCCCCGTCACCCTGAAGCCAGGCGCCAACACCATCAAGATCTCCAACGACACCGAGTCCGCGCCCGATCTGGACCGGATCTCCGTCAGCTAGCGCATTGCCAAGGAGGCAGGCCATGCACCCGAGTCCATCCCGCCGCGCGGCGCTGCGCACCGGCGGTCTGCTGGCGGCGGGCGCGCTGCTCCCGCCGCTGTCCGCGGAGCAGGCGTACGCGGCCACTCCGCACACCGGAGTGGCCACTCCGCACACCAGCGTGGCCACTCCGCACACCGGCGCGGCCGCCGCCTACACCGGGGCGTGGCGCGCGGTGCCGGGGATCCTGGCCCGGATCAGGCCGCCCGCCTTCCCCCGGCGTACGTTCAGGGTCACCGACTACGGCGCGGTCGGCGACGGGCGGACGATGAACACCGCGGCGTTCCGGGCCGCCATCGCCGCCTGCCACCGCGCGGGCGGCGGCCATGTCGTCGTCCCCGAGGGCCGCTTCCTCACCGGCGCGATCCATCTGCGCAGCCGGGTGGACCTGCATGTCGCCGAGGGCGCCACCATCGCCTTCAGCCCCGATCCGCGCGACTTCCTGCCGGTGGTGCTCACCCGCTGGGAGGGCACCGAGGCCTACAACTACTCGCCCTTCATCTACGCCTATGGTGAGCGGGACGTGGCGGTCACCGGCCGCGGCACGCTCGACGGGCAGGCGCGGCTCGGGCCGTGGGAGAGCTGGTACCGCGACAGCGGACCGCAGGGGGCCGACCAGAAGCTGCTGCGCGAGATGGGCTCCACGGGGGTGCCGGTGGCGCGGCGCGTCTTCGGCGACGGCCACCATCTGCGGCCGAAGATGGTGCAGTTCTACCGCTGCCGCAACGTCCTGGTCAGCGGCCTGACCATCGTCGACCCGCCGATGTGGACCGTACATCCGGTGCTCTCCAGCAACGTCACCGTGCGCGACATCACCGTGGACAGCACGCTCTACAACACCGATGGCTGCGACCCCGAGTGCTGCTCCGATGTGCTCATCACCGGCTGCCGGTTCAACACCAACGACGACTGCGTGGCCGTCAAGTCCGGCCGGGACGAGGACGGCCATCGGGTCGGCGTGCCGAGCAGGAACATCGTCGTGCGCGACTGCCGGTTCTCCGGCCGCTGGGGCGGGATGACGGTCGGCAGCGAGATGTCCGGCGGGGTGCGTGACATCTTCGCCGAGGACTGCGAGATCAACCCTCCGGACTTCCCCGGCCGTTACCCCGTCAAGTACGCGCTGTACGTCAAGGCGAACAAGAAGCGCGGTGGCTCCATCGACGGTGTGCACATCCGGAACTTCACCGGGCAGGGCGTGGAGCGTGACATCGCCTTCGTGACCATGGACTACAACGGTGGCGAGGCCGGCACACTGCCGGTGTCCGTGCGGAACATCCACCTGGACCGGATGGAGATCGACGGCGCCCAGACCGTGCTGCGGCTGGTCGGCCTGGAGACCGACCCGCTGCGCGGGGTGCACCTCTCCCGCTCCACGTTCACCGGCATCCGCGACCCCGACAGCATCGCCCACACCGACGAGCTGACCTTCCGGCGGGTGTTCGTCAACGGCCAGGAGGTGCCCCGCCCCTGAGCGGCACGCGGGCGGGCCGTACAACCAGGGGACCACGCACGGCCGTCATATCCCTCCCAAGAGGGAGGGGAGTTGGGGACGCACGGCCGATGTTCCCCGGCGCACCCCACCTGAATGATCGTTCCTGTCCCGACACACCACCGGAAGGAACGATTTCGTGCGTAGACGAGGTCTCGCGCCCCTGTTAGCCGTCGGTGTCACGGCAACGCTGGCTCCCGCGCTCGCCACCTCGACGGCCACCGCCGCCGAGGCCGGCCCCGCATCGACGTCCACCGCCACCGCGAGCGCCCTGGACCCGTACATCAAACAGAAGCCGAAGTGGCAGCGGTGCGAAGCCGACAAACCGGCGGAGTACCAGTGCGCGACGATCAAGGTGCCGCTGGACTACCGGGCCCCCGGCGGCAAGCGGATCGACATGGCCATATCCCGGATCAAGACCACCACACCGGCCAAGCGGCACGGCGTTCTGCTCGCCAACCCCGGTGGCCCCGGCGGGCCGGGGCTCGACATGCCGCTGCAGATGAAGGACATGCTGCCCGAGTCCGCACGGCAGCAGTACGACCTCATCGGCTTCGACCCGCGCGGGGTGGGCCGGAGCACGCCCGTCACCTGCGGTCTGAAGCCGGAGGAGGAGAACTGGCTGCGGCCGTACAAGGAGGCGACGTTCGACAAGGACGTCGCCTGGGCGCGGGATGTCGCGCGCAAGTGCCGTGAGAAGTCGGGCGCCACGCTGAAGCACATCACCACGCGCAACACGGCACGCGACATGGATCTGCTCCGGGCGATCCTCGGCGAGAAGAAGCTCTCGTACTTCGGCTACTCGTACGGGACATACCTCGGCGCCGTCTACACCCAGCTGTTCCCGAGCCGGGCCGACCGGGTGGTGGTGGACAGCGCGGTCGATCCGGCGCGCGCCTGGCGAAAGATGATCCAGTGGTGGGCGGAGGGTGCCGAGCCCGCGTTCGACCGGTGGACCGAGTGGGCCGCCGCGCGTTCCGAGAAGTACGACCTCGGCGACACCCCGAAGAAGGTCGACCGGACGTTCTGGGACCTGGTCCAGCGGGCGAACGAGAAGCCCATCGAGATGGACGGGGAGAAGTACACCGGCGATGACGTCCGGAGCATGATGCGCGGCGCGGTCTTCAGCGTGCGGGAGGGCACCGAACTGGTCGTGGAGCTGAAGAAGGCCGCGGCCGGCAAGCCCGCCTCCGGGGAGAAGCTCCCGGATCCGGCCGGCACGCCACGCCTGGCCGCCGACTCCGCCGAGGTACCGAGCGACAACATGACCGCGAGCTTCTGGGCCGTGGTGTGCAACGACAACTCGGCAGCCTGGTCCCGCGACCCCGAGAGCTACCGGCGGGACGCCATCGAGGACAAGGGCCGCTACCCGCTCTACGGCGACTTCGCGTCCAGCATCAAGCCCTGCGCGTTCTGGGACAGGTCGGTCGAGCGGGCCACCGTCGTGAACAACAAGGTCGGCTCGCTGGTCGTGCAGAACGAGTGGGACTCCCAGACCCCGCTACCGAGCGGTCAGGCCCTGCACGCCGATCTGAAGGGCTCGAGAATGCTGACCGTCCTCGGCGGCGAGGGCCACGGCGTCTACCCGAGCGGCAACGCGTGCACGGACGGCACGGTGGCGGACTACCTGACCACCGGCAAGCTGCCGGCGAAGGACGTGACCTGCGAGGCGACGGGCGACTCGAACGGCGGCGCCCAGGAGGACCGGAAGCGGGACATCCGTCCCGGGGCCCCGCTTCCGCAGCGCTCCCCGGACCGCTTCTGACGGCCGGCGGTTGACGCACAGGGGACGGGGCGGAACCTCCGGCAGGTTCCGCCCCATTCGCGCCGGATCACCGTCCCGGCGAGCGGGGCCGACCAGGGATGAACACCGTGCCCGCCGACCGGTCACTTCGCCTGGTCGAGCCGGACCGCGTCGGGACGGCCGGGAAGCGCGGCCGCCCGGTGGTGTCGTGCACGGCCTGCCACACCGTCTCGGCGACGTCGCTCTCCTTGGTGAACACGTCCTGGCCCCCGAAGTCGTCCATGGATTTCTTCGCGAACGCCGCGTAGGGCGCCGGGCTGCCGTGCTGCATCGGTAGATACCGGCGCACCGGCTAGATCGGTGGGACAAGGTGAACTCGGCGGAGGTGCGCGAGTTCGTGCTGTAGCTGCCACGCACCACGAAACCGCGCCGGGCACCCAGGACGAAGTCGGCCTCCACCGTCGGCACGATCAACCCGATCCCACATGAACGCGTGACCGGCCCGATGCTGCCCCACCTCTTCCAACGCGGGATCGGGTGGCGTCGGGAGATCATCAGTACCAAGGTCCGCTACCGGCTCCTCAATGACACGCTGGAGCGGGCCGGGCTCATGGACCGGGCCGGCCAGCCTCTGCGCTACCCGCCGCACGACTTCCGCAGGATGTTCATCACGGACGCCGTCACCGGCGGCCTTCCCGTCCACATCGCCGCGAAGATCCTCGGCCATCACAGCCTGAACACCACCCAGGCCTACCTCGCGGTCTTCCAGGACGAGCTGATCAAGTCCTACCGAACCTTCCTCGACACGCGACGAGCCACCCACCCGGCCGCGGAATACCGAGAACCCACCGAACAGGAATGGGACGAGTTCCAAAAGCACTTCGAGCCGCGCAAGGTCGAACTCGGCACCTGCGGGCGCCCCTACGGCACCCCGTGCGCGCACGAACACGCCTGCATCCGCTGCCCGATGCTCCGCGTCGCCCCCCAGCAACGCCGGCGTCTGGAAGAGATCATCCGAAACCTCGGGGACCGCATCGAGGAGGCCCGCTGCGATCGCGATGCTTGCGCTGCGGCCCGTGCGGTCCCCAAGTCCGGGCAGGCGTGGGGCCCCTGGCAGGAACGATCTTGCGACGGATTGTTCTGACCGAGGGGCCTCACGTGTCGACCAGTGTCACATACACCGCCGTGCTCGATGTGAAGCGGTCCACCGCCGAGCACCTGGCCCGGCTGCTGCGCAATCACCGCATCGCGGCCGGCACCCGCAAGGGCAGGCGTGCGCTGGGCTGTTTCCGGCAGGCGGTGCTCGTCCTGCGCTGGTTCATCGACGGCACCCGTCTTCCCCAACCTGCCTGGGGCCGGGCTGACGCATCTGAACCTCGACGGCACGGTCATCCGAACCGACCGCGGCGTCGCCCCGGCCCCAACGGCGCAGACCTCTGGTGGTCCGGAAAACACCGGCATCATGGCGGGAACGTGCAGGTCATCGCCGCCCCGGACGGCTGGCCGATCTGGGTCTCACCGGTCCGCCCAGGCAGGGAGCACGACACCAAAACCGTTACTCGCGATCTAGATATCGAGCACGATGACGTCATCGACTGCACGGACGACGCAGGGGAAGCAGACATCGGCGGCACGAGTCAGCCCGACGAGGCTATCGCCATGGTCGGTCTGGCCGGAGATCAAAGGCGTTTCGCATGTCCCGCAGATACCAGCTCGACACGACCACGGTACGTCAACACCCCGCTCCTCAAGGGCGTCCAGAACGCTCACGCCAGCAGGAACCCGGATCCTACCACCGGATCGGCCAAGCTCGACCTCGAAATCACCGCTCAACCCGGTATTGGCAGTAAAGCGCTCGGAAATGACTCGCGGGCCGTCGTGGGCCGAGAAATCGCTGGAAACCGACTCGATCAGCCCCGCCGGCCCGCAGCAGTAGAGGGTGGTCGACCGACCTCCGATCCAATCGCTTACCAAGGCCGAAATATTAGGTCTTCCGTACAGCGCCGTCTCCCATAGGGTCACGTTCTCTCGAACACCTCTGAGGTGATCAAGGAATGCCATCTCCTGGCGTGACCGTCCGATATACAACAGATGCCAGGATGATTCCCGCTCGGCAAGCTCCAGGGACATGGCGAGCATTGGGGTTATTCCCACGCCGCCGGCAATCAGGATGTGGTTATCACTACTTGGATCGAGCCCAAACGTGTTGGACGGCGAACTGGCCTCCAGGGACGTACCGACTGCGGCATGCTCGTGCAGCCACCGTGCCGCTCCGCTCTCGCGATACCTCACACCCAGCCGCCAACGATCATCGGCCGGGCGACCGCATAGCGACAAACAGCAGGAACCTGCCGGAGTGTGAACCGTGACATGGCTACCAGGAGTCCAAGCCGGCAGGGGAAGATCCGAATCCGCGTCGACGTCGAGAGCCAGCACGTGACGTGCCGCGGTCCAGGTCTCGGTCACCACTACCGGAAAGCTTGGCTCTGACAAAGAAACCTCCACGTTGCGGGTGCCTGGTTGACCGACGGACGCTCTAGAGCTTAGACTCTAACAACTGGCACGGCAAGCGACTCCCACCACGCTCGCCTTGTATCAGGTGTGCTTTCTGAAGCGCGGATGCGCAGACTACGGATAGGGGTACACAAGTGACGGCGACTCAAGCGAATGATGCGGTACAGCAACGTCGATTCAAGGGGCGAGAAATTCCCGCGGAAGGCGACGGAGGTGTATTCAGCGAGACCTGGTTTCCGGTCTGTCTGAGTTCCGACGTTCCGGCCCGAGGAGTGCATGGCTGTGATTTCCTTGACGGACGCGTGATTGTTTCACGTGACCGGCACGGAGAAGTCCGTGTACTCAGCGCGTATTGTCTGCACGTTGGAGCGGACTTGTCGATCGGTGAGGTAACTGACGCCGGTAACATCCGCTGTGCATTCCACGGTTGGGAGTACGACGGTGAAAGTGGGCGATGCGCCTACCTTCCGTCCGGGGACCCAGTCCCGCCTCGAGCGTCGCTCTACAGGTTTCCGACCATGGAGCGGTATGGTGTCGTCTTCGCCTTCAATGGTCGGGAGCCGCGGTTCTCAATTCCGGACTTCGACCATCCGGAGGCATCTTTGATGCTCAGGTCTGGGACGTTCCCTGACCGATTTTCGGTCGACCCGTGGGTGATCTGCGCGAATACTCCTGATCTGCTGCATATCACGGAACTTCACCAGTTCGACGTGCGCAACGATCCGTACGAAGATGCCACGTGGCAAGATTACTCTGCGACCTTCCCGATCCATGCGAAGACACCGGCTGGGCCGGTTCTCGATATTCGTCCCGAGATCCACGGAACAAACCTTTTCCACCAGAACGGAACGGTCGATGGGCGCTGGTTTGGCTGGTCCACTTGGATGGGGATTCCCACTCCTGGTCAGACCACTGTCTTTTACACGATTTGCGCGCGACCCGAGCCCGACGAAACGCGCGAGCAAACTGCGGAGTTCCTTGACTACGTGCTGAAATTGGAGATGTCAATCGCCAGCGAGGACGTGCCGATCTTCGCCAGTATGCGTTATACTCCCGGAAATCTCACTCGTGGTGATCGGGTTCTCGCTCGCTTCTTCGAATACCTGAGGACCTTTCCGCGGTCGCATCCTTCAGCCGATTTCCTGAAATGATCTGATTCCGCCGTGGCAACCTATATTCAGTCCACGGATCCTGGGGTGGAGGCTGGGTCCGGCGTCCACTGCCCTGCGAGCTGGAGCGTTCCGGACATACGGCCCATACTCCGACGCTTACCGGTCCAGTACTCCAGCTGTAGATCGTGATCTTCATGCCTGGGAGGAGGCTTGCCGCCGGTAGCGACTGGCTCGTGATCGTCCTTGGTGACGGCGGCGCCGGTCGGACCAGTCAAGCCGGTGGGCAGCGTCGCGGACGGGCCGCACGACGAGGCGTGGCGCGGTTGCGGCGGATCAGCAGCTGGTGGCGGCCCGGTGCCGTCTCGGCAAGGTCGATGACGGCCCGGTCGTAGAACCGCTGTCCCTTCGCGCCGCGTCCGGCCGAGAACTTCCGCCAGGCCCGCTTCGGCACCTTCTTCACCAGAGCGTCGGCGCGGAACTTGCCTGCTCACGTACGTCATCACGGACGGCATCGGCATACCAGACAGCCCGGCACAGCACATGCCGCATGCCGTGCGGGCTGCTCTCCCCGGCCCGCAGCCGGGGGTCGACCCGGGCGAACCGGTCCGCGATCCGGCCCATGACCACCTCGGGCGCCTCCCGCCAACGGACGGAATCCACGCTGTGACCTGCGGCCACCGTCTCATCGTTACTCCACACAAGTCACGATGATTCATGCAGGTGGCAGGCCATCGATCGTCCCGCAAGCTGCAATCCGCTCGATCTCGGCCGCAACCTCCTTCGCGAAGTCGTCAGTCAAGTGTGGCTCGACGATTGAGAACGCGTGGCGAGCGCCCTCTCCCAAGTGGCCGTGCGTGGCTCCTCGTTCCCCGTATATCGCCCCTAGGTACTGCCACCAGCCGACGAACACCACCGCAGTGGTCGACGCGCAGCGTCCCACACTGCTTCCCGGAAGATCGGGGCGCCGAAAGTGCCCCAGCGCTCGCAGTTCCTCGAAGAGTGCGATCAAGCGGTCAGTCGCCCATGAGAGGGATTCGCTGTGCCGCGAAGCGATGGAAGGGTTCGCACGCATGAGAGACGCCGAATCGGCAAACACAAAACGGAATCGCAAAATTATACTGAGAGAAACGACATATACCCGAGCCACGCCTGCGGAGGTAACCGGCGAATCCCATACCCCATTACGGCGAACTTCATCCGTCATTCTCGAATACAACTCGAAGGCAATCTCTTCCTTGTTGCGAAAGTGGTAGTAGAGGTTTCCAGGACTAATACCCAGCTTCTTTGAAATATGGTTTGTGCTGACGGCATCGAATCCATCCTCGTTGAACAGTCGAAGCCCTTCAAGCACGATACGCTCTCTATTACCCATTACAACCTTCCATCGCACAATTGTTGCGCCGATTCAATGGTGGCATCAAGGCGGTGACCGCGCCAGTGTGCTTTGGCCATGACGGTAGTCACCGCGCCACCACTTCGCTCTCTCCCAAAGCTGCGCTCCCGTAGTCGTCCGCGAAGTAGCCCCTCGGAAGATACAGGCTTCGGAGGGAATCAGTAGTTCGGGAAAGGCTGAACTGCGACGCGTTGTCGTAGCCGACCCGCTGACCGACTCCGGTGACGTCGTTCGGATGGGTGGCCGCTCGCTGGGCGATGACCGCGAGCACCATGCCGGACATGGAGGGCGCCGGCGGATCCGGCCGGTCGGCCTTCGAGACGAGGACGCCGTCGATGGCGGTGGTCCAGTCGGGCCGGGCATGCCGGGCCAGCAGGGTGCGGAGCTCGTCGAGGGACGTGGATCCATTGCAGCACCACGGTCTCCTCCGGCCGTGCACATGGAAGAGCCGTGCACGTTAAGAACAGAACTCCCTGCTCAATGGTGTCGGCAGAACAGGTGTCCTTAACATCGCAACGCCTGGCGCGAGGGAGCGCCACTGAGGTCAGGAGCGTTGCTGTGCACAGCTCGAGTCGGAACGTGCCTTCCTCCCTTCTGCGAAGCCTGACGCGTATGCGGCGCACCGTGGCGTCGACCGTCGGCATCGCGGGCATCGTCGCGGGGACGCTGGGCAACGCCGGTCCGGTCCAGGCGGCCCAGCCGGGTCCCGCGCCGGTCGCGTGCCCGGCGAGTGTGGGCGACAAGGCCACGTGTTACACCGGCAAGGACAGCAACGGGGCGTACTACGCGATCGCCGTTCCGAAGAAGTGGAACGGGTCGCTGATCGTCCACTCCCACGGCGGCCCCGACCTGGGCGACGGGTCCGATCCCGAGCGGAGCGTAGGCGATCTGGACCGCTGGTCGGTGATGGTGTCCGAGGGCTACGCCTGGGCGGGCTCGTCGTACCGGCGAGGTGGCTACGGAACGCGCATGGCGGCCGCCGACACGGAGAATCTGCGCCGCCTGTTCGTGGCGGACTTCGGCAAGCCCGAGCGGACGTACGTACACGGCCAGTCCTGGGGCGGAATCGTCGCCGCCAAGGTCGTGGAGACGTATGGAGGGAAGAACGGCCCCTACGACGGCGCCCTTCTCACCAGCGGTGTCCTGGGCGGCGGCTCCCGGGGCTATGACTACCGCGTGGATCTGCGGGTGGTCTACCAGTACTACTGCCGCAATCTGCCACGCCCCAGCGAGCCCCAGTACCCGCTGTGGCAGGGGCTGCGTCCCGAGTCGACCCTGACGACGGCCGGGCTGCGCGCCCGCCTCCAGGAGTGCACCGGCTACGCCTCCGCCCCCGAGGAGCGCACCGCGCCGCAGCAGCGCAACCTCGACGACATCCTCGCCGTCACACGCCTTCCGGAGCGGACGCTGGAGTCCCATCTGCGGTTCTCGGTGTTCACCTTCCGCGACATCGTGCACAGCCGGCTCGGCGACCGCAATCCATTCAGCAACCAGGGCGTGTGGTACTCCGGTTCACACGACGACACGGCGCTGAACGCGGGCGTCGAGCGCTTCTCCGCCGCCCCCGACGCCCGGCGTGACCTCTCCTACGACAGCGACCTCACCGGGCAGGTGTCCATCCCGGTACTGACGATGCACGCCATCGACGACCCCACGGCATTCGTCGAGCACGAATCGGCGTACCGGGCGACGGTCGACGGCGCGCACCGCGGGAAGAACCTCGTGCAGACCTTCACCAAGGAGAGCGAACACAGCGAGCTGAGCAACGCGGAGTACGCCGGTTCCATCGCCGCGCTCGACTCCTGGGTGCGCACCGGAAACAAGCCCACACCGCGGTACATCGCATCCGCGTGCGCCGCGTTCGACCGCGTCTACGGCACCGGGTGCTTCTACGACTCCGGTTTCCGCCCCAAGCCCTACGCCTCCCATGTCCGGCCCCGGCCGGGCGGACTGACGTGGCCGGCCATGACGTCCGCCCAGGAGCGGGCCTGGAGCCGGATCGACGGCGTGGGCATCGCTCCCTGAAACCCCCGCCGCCGGACCGCGAATGGCCGTTCACCCCGGTGCCGGGCCCGCGTCGACGGTGTGGTCGAACACGAACATATGGCCCGGGTAGTGGGTGATGGTGTACGGGGCCCGGGTGGCGGGGAGCGCCAGTTGGGGTGTCACCCCGCAGGCCCAGAACACCGGGACGTCGCCGTCCTCGACAACCGGTGAGGGGCCGAAGTCCGGCCGGGCCAGGTCGGCGATGCCGAGCGCGGCCGGGTCGCCGATGTGCACCGGTGCCCCGTGCCCGGCCGGATAGCGGGCGGTGATCTCGACGGCGCGCGCCACCAGCCGTCCCGGTATCGCGCGCATGCTGACCACCAGCGGTCCGGACAGCCGCCCGGCGGGGCGGGTGGCCACGTCGGTGACGTAGACGGGCGGCGCCGCGGACTCCGGGGCGTACCGGACCGGGACGCCCGCGGCGCGCAGCGGGCCCTCGAAGGTGTGGCTGCAGCCGAGGAGGAAGCCGACCGCGTCCGGGCGCCAGTGGGCGGTGATGTCGGGTGGTTCGGCGGCGAGTTCGCCGTCGTGCCAGACCCGGTAGCGCGGCAGGTCCGTCCGCAGGTCGGCGACGGTCGTGCCGAGCCGCACCACCGGGTCGCCCGGCTCGGTGACGGCGAGGACGGGGCAGGGCGCGGGGTTGCGGGTGCAGTACAGCAGGAAGTCGAAGGCCAGGTCGCGCGGGACGATCACGAGGTTGGCCTGCTGGTACCCGTCCAGCAGACCGGCCGTGGGCCCGGTCCACCGGCCGTCCGCCACCAGGCGCCGCAGCGCCGCCGGGGTGGCGGGGACGTCCTCGGGAAGGCCGGCTCCGGAGGCGGCGGGGCCGGGCCGCACGGCGGCCGTCACGCCAGTTCCCCGTGGCTGGACTCGGTGACGGTACGCAGCGTCAGCAGGGCGACGACCACGGCCGCCATCAGCAGGAAGCCCGGGGCGAGCAGACTGCCGGTGGCGGAGATCAGCCAGGTGGACAGATAGGGGCTGAGCCCGCCGCCGACGATGGTGCCGATGTTGAAGCTGAACGAGAGCCCGGTGTACCGCACCCGGGTCGGGAACATCTCGGCGTACGTCGGGTAGGTGACGGACTGGACGACCGGCATCGGCAGGGCCAGCACCACCATGGCCGCGACGGCGAGCGGGAAGCTGCCAAGGCCCATGACCAGCATCGCGGGGACGACCAGGACCGCGTACCCGGCGAAGCCGACCGTGATGAGCCGCTTGCGGCCCCACCGGTCCGACAGCGCCCCGCACACCGGCATCAGGGCGGCCACGAACAGGCTGATCCCGCCCATGATCCAGAAGGTGGAGTCCTTGGGGTAGCCGAGGTCGGTGGTCAGGTAGATGTTCATGAAGATCAGGCCGACCCAGTAGCCGCAGTTGGAGCCGATGGCCAGCAGGGTCACCTTCAGCACCGGGCCGCGGTGGTGGGTGAACACCTCGGTCAGCGGCGCCTTGGCCGTCGCCCGCTCCGACTTCGCCGCGAGGAAGCTCTCGGAGTCCGCGAGCCGGTTGCGGGCGATCAGGGCGACGGCGACCAGGGGCAGCGAGAGCAGAAACGGTATGCGCCACCCCCAGGCGTCGAGCTGGCGCTCGCTCAGCGCGGTCGTGGTGACGCCCGCGACCAGCGCCGCGGCCCCGCCGCCGAGGGCCACCCCGACCGGGGTGAAGGCCCCGAAGAAGCCACGCCGCCCGGCCGGGGCCGACTCGGCGAGATAGGTGGCAGAACCGGTCACCTCACCGCCCGCGAAGAACCCCTGCGCGAGCCGCACCGCCAGCAGGGCGACGGGCGCGGCCACGCCGACGGCGTCGGCCGTGGGCAGCCGCCCGACGGCCGCGGTGGCGCCGCCCATCCCGGTCACGGTGAGGATCAGTACGGGCTTGCGGCCCACCCGGTCCCCGAGCCGACCGAGCACGATGCCGCCCAGCGGCCGCATCAGGAACGCGCTGCCGAACACCGCGAGCGTGGCCAGCAGGGCGGCGGTGGGGTCGTCCCCGGGAAAGAAGTGCGGGCCGATGACCACGGCCAGATAGCTGTAGACGCCGAACTCGTAGTACTCGATGGCGGTGCCGGCGGCCGCCGCCAGCGCCGCCCGGCGTGGGCCGCCGCGCGCCGCGGTGGCCACGGCGGCCGCGCCCCCGGGGTCTCCGGGTGCCGTTGAGGCCGTTGAGGCCGTTGGTACGCTCGTCATGGGTTCCTCCGGGTCTGACATGTCCTTTGGCCGGGATGTGCTGTCAGTGCCGCCGGTACGGCGCCGGGGGCCCGTACGACGGTCATCCGCGGGACCATTCCTCCTGCTGATGACCGTCGTCCTGCCGGGCCGGGCGCCGCCGCCGGTGAGTCGGTGGTGGGTCGGTGAAGACCGCCGGGCGGATGAGGACCGCCGGGCGGACGCGGATCAGACGGCGAAGAGCTGTCCGAGGTCGGCGAACGCCTTGAACTCCAGCGCGTTGCCCGCCGGGTCGAGGAAGAACATCGTCCACTGCTCACCGGGCTCGCCCTGGAAGCGGACGTACGGCTCGATCACGAACTCCGTGCCCGCCGCGGTGAGCCGCTCGGCCAGCGTCTGGAACTCCGGCACCGGCAGCACCAGGCCGAAGTGCGGCACCGGCACCTGGTGGCCGTCGACCGGGTTGGTCCCGGCGACGCCGTCACGCGGCGCCCCGGACGGGCCGTCGCCGACCTGGTGGGTGACGACCTGGTGGCCACCGAAGTTCCAGTCGATCCACTTGGTGTCCGAACGGCCCTCGGCGAAGCCGAGCACCTTGCCGTAGAACTCACGGGCGGCCTCGATGTCGTCCACCGGGATGGCCAGGTGGAAGGGGACGAGGGAGTCGGGCTGAGTGGTCATGTGGGTGTCTCCTTGAGGTTTCTCAGGGTGTTTCAGGGTGTTTTAGGGGTGGGCATCTCAGGGTGTTTCAGGGGGTTCAGTGGACGGGGGCGAGCCGGAGTTCGTCCCCGGGGAGGGTCTGGCCGACGAGATCGATGTCGGCGTCGGTGACCACCCCGATGACGGGGTAGCCGCCGGTGACCGGATGGTCGGCGAGGAAGACGATCGGCTCGCCCGACGGCGGCACCTGGATGGCGCCGCGTACCGTCCCCTCGCTGGGCAGGTCCGCCGAGCCGACGGCCAGCGGCGGTCCGGTCAGCCGCGCGCCCACCCGGTCGCACTGGGCGGAGACCCGCCAGGGCGTGGTGGTGAGCCGGTGCCGGTCCGCGGCGTCGAACAGCTCGTGCCGCGGGCCCCAACGGAACCGGACGGTGGCCGGGCCGCCGCACGGGACGACGCTGAACGCCAGCTCCAGCGGGACCGCCGGGACCGGGCGCACCGGGCCGAGGCCGTACTCCGCCCCGGCGCACACCGGATCGGGGCCGAGCCCGGTGAGGGAGTCGCGCGAGGCCGACCCCAGCACCCGCTCCGCCTCGATCCCGCCGGAGACCGCGAGGTAGGTGCGGCAGCCCGCCCAGGGGCGGCCGATCGCGAGCACCGATCCGGCCCGGAGCCGCAGCCGCGGCGCGCCGTCGACCGGCACCCCGTCGACCGTCAGCGGCGCCGGGGCCCCGGTGACCGCCACATGGCGGGTGGTGGAGAGGGTGATCGCGAGACCGCCGAGGGTGACCTCCAGGGCCGGGGTGTCCTCCGGGTTCCCGGCCAGCCTGTTGGCCAGCCGGAAGCTGCGCCGGTCGGCCGGACCGGAGGCGGGCACGCCCAGGTGGGCCATCCCCGGCCGGCCCAGGTCCTGCACGCTGGCCGCCGGTCCCGCCCGGACGACCGTCAGCACGGCGGGCTCCGGACCGGTGCCGGGATCCGGTGGCCGGTGCCGGGGGCGGACCCGGCGGCCCGGGACGGCGGAGGTGACCGTCATGGCGCCACCGCCTCGAAGACGACCCGGTCGCCGACGGCGAGCCGGTTCGGCGGTTCGGCCGTCACGTCCCACAGCCGGGTGGTGGTGACGCCGATCTGGTGCCAGCCGCCGGGAGTTCCGCCGGGGTAGACCACCGTCTGGTTCCCGGCGATGGCCACCACCCCGGCGGCCACCCTCGGCCGCGGGCTGGACAGCCGGGGCAGCCGGAGGCTCTCCGGTACGCCGTCCAGATACGCGAAGCCGGGCGCGAAGCCGAAGAAGCCGACCCGGTACTCCCCCGCGCCGTGCCGCCGCGCGACCTCCGCCGGGGCCAGGCCGAGGCGTTCGGCGACCTCGGGCAGGTCCGGGCCGTCGTAGCGGACCGGAATCACGATCCGTCTGCCGGGCGGCGATCCGGTGCGGTGGGCGCCGGACCCGTCGAGCACGGTGCGCAGCCCGGCGGCGAGCTTGCCCATCCCGGCGGCGGTCTCCGCCACCACCAGCACGGTCGTGGCGGCGGGCACGACCTCCCGCAGCCCCGTCGCCCAGGGCTGGGCGCGGATCGAGGTGGCGACCTCGGCGGGGTGCCGGTCCGCGCACTCGATCAGCCAGCCCCGGTCGCCGGCCCTCCGCAGAAACGTTTCGTCTGACGTTACCTTCACAGACTTCGCGTCCGCAGGGCGCGCGTTCACCTGGGTCGCGTCCGCGGGGGGCACGTTCGTCCGGGCCGCGTCCGCGGGAGGCACATCCGCCGGCGTCACGGCCGCACCCCGACCCGGTCCGCGACGGCACCGGGCGGGCCCACCACGACACCCCTCGACGCCAGCGCCTCCCGTACGGCGGCGGCCAGCCCGGCCGCGCCGGGGGTGTCGCTGTGCACGCACAGCGCGGCCAGCTCCCCGCCGTCCGGCGCGATCCGTACGACGCTGCCGCTCACCGAGACCACCGTCCCCGACTCCGCCATCCGCAGGGCGCGTTCGGCCGCCTCGGCGGGGTCGGTGATCAGGGCTCCGGGCGCGGAGCGGGGCACCAGCAGCCCCTCGTCGGTGTAGCCGCGGTCGATGAACCCCTCGGCCAGCGGGCGCACCCCGGCCTCCACCGCCCGCTCCCAGACCGCGGTGCGCGGCTGGCACAGCAGCGGCAGGGCGCGGTCGTACAGGGCTACGGCCTCGACGATCGCGACCGCGTGCCCGGTGTGCCGGGCCGCCGCGTTGTAGAGCGCGCCATGGGCCTTCACATAGCCGACGCGACCGCCCGCGAGTCGGGCGAACACCTCCAACGCGCCCATCTGGTAAAGGAGTTCATTGACCAGCGTGGCCGGTGGCACATCGATGAAGCGGCGGCCGAAACCGGCCAGGTCGCGGTAGGAGACCTGGGCCCCAATCGCCACACCCCGGGCGGTGCTCGCCTCGCAGGTGCGGCGCAGGATGTCGGGGTCGCCGGCGTGGAAACCGCAGGCCACATTGGCCGCGGTGACCTGGTCGAGCAGCTCGCCCTCGTCGGCCGGCCCCCAGACCCCGAACCCCTCGCCCACATCGGTGTTGAGCGCGAGGGCGGTCACCGGGCCGACTCCGCCCAGTACGCCTGGAGGGCGCCGCCGCTGTTCTCCCAGGCCGTGTGCAGCCCTTTCTGCCCGCCGTCGATGTGCGCCGTGATCTGCCGGGCCAGCTCCTCCGCGTCCCCGTCGGCCAGCGCCTGGACCATCGCGGCGTGCTCGTGGTGGACCCGGCCGTACGCCGAGGTGCCATGGACGTAGAACCGGGAGTACGGCTCCAGCCGGTGATACATCTGCGAGATGATCTCGTAGCGCATGGGCAGCCGGGACAGCCGGTACATGTCCAGGTGGAAGGCGAGGTTCGTCCGCGACCAGATATCGGCGCCGGACCCCCCGGCCTGCTCCATCGCCGTCGCCATCTCCTCGAACCGGCTGATGTCGCGCCGGGAGACCCGCTCGGTGACATGCTCGGCGAAACTCGGCTCGATCAGCCGCCGCAGGTTGTAGATCTCGTCGATCTCCTCGAGGTCCAGCACCGTGACGAACGTGCCGCGGCCCGGTGTCGAGCGCAGCAAGCCCTCGCTCGCGAGGGTGCGCATGGCCTCCCGCAGCGGGATGCGGCTCACCCCGAAACGGTCGGCGAGTTCGTCCTGGACCAGTCGGTGGCCCGGCGGGTAGACGCCCTCGACGATCAGCCGGCGCAGTTCGTCGGTGAGGGCGTCGGCGCCTTGGGCATCACCGCGGCGGCCTCTGTCTTCTCGGCTCATATACTGTGTATACAGTGCATGCACCGGATGCGTGAAGAGGTCGGACCGCGGGAAATCCGTCCGTCAGGTTCGTTCCCCGGGCCGGAGGCCTCCTCAGCCGTTGGCCAGGGCGCGGTCCAGGAGCGGGAGCAGCCGGTCCCAGTGGTGTTGCAGTGCCGAGGGGTTGAAGGCGTCGGTGTCGGACATGGTGAAGCCGTGGACGGTGCCGGGGTAGATCTCGGAGGTGTAGCCGACACCCGCGGCATCCAGGGCCCGGTTGAGCTCGCCGAGGGCCTCGGGCGTCAGGTCGGTTTCGGCGTGGCCGAGATGGATCTGAGCGGTGAGCGTGGAGAAGAGGCGGTGCAGGGCGTCGGGGCCGTCGGCGCCCACGGGGCCGTGGAATTCGGCGAGGGCGGCCACCTGGCCGGGGTGGGCCGCGGCGGTGCGCATCGCCAGGAGGCCGCCTATGCAGTAGCCGATCACGCCGACCGGTCCGGCGCCGACCTCGGGCCGGGTGGTGAGGAACCTCAGGTAGGCATCGGCGTCGCGCAGGATCCGTTCGGTGGTGTGCTCCTCGATCAGGGGCATCAGCCGGCCGATGAGCGCGGGCCGGACCTCTTCTCCGATGTACTCGGGAAGTTCGATCACCGGTGCCGGGCCGTGCCGGTAGAAGAAGTTGGGGACGAGCACGTAGTACCCGTGCCCGGCCAGTTCGCGGGCCATCTCCTTCAGCACGGGCCGGATGCCGAAGGCGTCCGGGTACAGCAGCACCCCTGGGTGCCGCTCGCCACGGTCGGGGAAGGCGGCGAAGGCGTCGGCCTCACCGTCCGGGGTGGGAATCCGCAGTGTCGTGGTGGGCAAGGTCTTCCTTCCGTGAAGTTCGCTCAACAAACGTTTGTCGCACTAACGCTGTCGGCGCGAGCGAACGTACATCGTTAGTCGGACTAACGCAATCGATAGGATGAGCGCCATGACCAGAGCCGAAGCCGCGGACGTCCCCGACGCCAGCGCGCCCCAGACGCCCGAACGGCTGCGTCGACTGGTGAGCCGGCTGCTGTCGCAGCTGACCACACGGTCGGACCGGCTGATCAACGAGGGGCTGGCCCGGGCCGACGCCCGCAAGTGGCACTACGCCGTGCTCGCCTCGCTGCAGGAATACGGGCCGGGCAGCCAGGCGACGCTGAGCAGGCGCACCGGTATCTACCGCAGCGACATGGTCGGTGTGCTCAACGAACTGACCGAGCGTGGCCTCGTCGAGCGGGCGCCGGACCCCGACGACCGGCGCCGCAACACCATCACGATCTCCCCCCGGGGCCGCCACCGACTACGCCGCCTCGACAAGGTCCTGGACGAACTCCACGACGAACTGCTCGCCCCGCTGAACCCTGTCGAGCGCGACCAACTCCTGGGACTGCTCACCCGCTTGCTGGACCACCACACACCAGGACTGACGCGCTGACCGCGCCGACCAGGCTGACCGCGCCGACCAGGCTGACCGCGCCGACCGGGCTAGGCCCGAGCGCTGGGCGCGCCGACCGGGCTAGGGCCGAGCGCTGGGCGCGGACGCGGGTGCGTTGAGGTCCTGGTGGACCGCGCGGGCGATGCCCTCGATATTGGCGATGCCGTCGTCCATCGTGGCGTTGTCCTGCGACAGCACCGTGATCGTGTAGTCGTGGTCGCCGCCGGTGAAGGCGCCCAGGCTGTGCACCCGCCAGCCGTTCGTGGCCCGCTCCAGCCAGCCGTTCTTCACATGCACCTGTGCGTCGCTCGGCGCGCCGGCCGGTGTCCCCCAGCGCTGTGCGGGGATGACCTCGCTCGTCAGCTTCAGGATGTAGCCGCGGGAGTCCTCGCTGAGCACCGGATTCGCGTGGGTCACCAGGTTCAGGAGCTTTTCCTCGTCGTTCGCGGTGATCTGGGTGAGCCCCCAGTGCCCCTCGCTGTCGAGGACGGTGTTGGTCATCCCCGCGGCCCGCAGGAATCCATTGATCTTGTCCGCCCCGAGCTGCTTCCACAGCGCGGTGGTGGCATCGTTGTCGGACTTCGTGATCATGGCGGTGGCGCGGTCCTTCTCCTCCTGCGTCAGGGCGCGATCGTCCTTCTGCGCGTCCCACAGCAGCGTGGGGGGGGGGGCGTGCGCGGGTACCGGTGACGGGGTGGGTGAGACGTGGCCGCGCCCACAGGGGGGGGTGGGGTGTTGTGGGGGTGTGGGTGG